>NZ_JBQTIN010000096.1:0-6444 GCF_052388015.1 Sphingosinicella sp. | reverse complement strand
CTTCCGGATCGAGGGCGACCGACTGATGCTGCTGCGCGACGGCCAGCCGTTCGAGGGCTTCACCTGCCGCATCGCCGACCGGCCGGAAGGCGCGGCGCGGGCCGGCGATGTCGTTCTTTCCAACCTGCCGGGACGGCCTGCATTGCAGCGGGTGCAGCGGCGGCTCGCCTGAAGCAAAAAGAACCGCCACCCCGGCATGAACCGGGATGGCGGCAGGGGGTGCGCCGGAAAGGCGGGGAGACTTACTGGCCCTGGGCCGGCGGCTGGCCGGCCAGGCGGGTCGTCGCGGGCGGGTTGAGCGCGGCGGTCTGGACCGCGCCGGCGCCGTCGGTCGCGCAATCGAACGTGTAGCGCCGGTCGGCGTTGACGATCAGCTGGACGCGGATGCGACGCGAATTGCCCTGGATCGAGGCGACCCGGTCCGACCGGACCGCGCCCTCGGGGAACTGGCGCAGCATCTCGGCCCGGCACTGGGCGACGGCGCGGCCGTCATTCTGCGCGAAGGCGGGCTGGACGAAGAACGCCGCAGCGGCAGCGGCGGCGGGAAGCACTGCAAGGCGGAAAAGGCTGGTCATCGGGTCCTCCATCGGCTATTTATGTACCTTACCGTATAGTATAGAAATGCGAGTCGCAAGGATTTTTTGAACAGATGGTAAAAAAAGATACAGCCGCCTGCCCCGCGCCCAGAGGCCGCCCGCGCAGCTTCGACACCGATCAGGTGCTCGATCGGGTGCGCGACACCTTCTGGCGCTACGGCTATGCCGGCACCTCGATGGACCAGCTCGCGGCCGCGACCGGTCTGCACAAGCCGAGCCTCTACGGCGCGTTCGGCGACAAGAAGAAACTCTATCTCGCCGCGCTCGACAATTACCTCGCGGATATACGGGCCGAGTTCGCCGAGGCGTTCGCGGTCCCGGACCTGTTCGAGTCGCTGCGCGCGATGACCGAATGGTCGATCGACAAGTTCATGGGCAAGGACGAGGTCGGCACCGGCTGCTTCATGATGCACACCGCGATGCCGGAGGCGAGCGAGGATCCGGAAATCTCCCGCACCGTGCGCGAATCGATGGATTCGCTCGACCGCGCCCTCGTCCGCCGCTTCGAAAAGGCGATCGAGGCCGGGCAGATCGCGGCCGAGGCCGACCCGCACGCGCTGGCGATGGTGATGGTCGCCAATCATTATGAGATTTCCGGCCGCGCCCGGGCGGGCTATGCCCGCGAGGAATTGCGGGCGCTGGCCGATCGGGCGATCGCTTTGGTCAGGGTCATGAGCGGGGCGCCGGCGCGCGCCGCCTGAGGGAGGCGCCGATGAAGGCGAGCGGGCTGATCATCCTTTCGCTGGGGATCGCGGCGCCGGCCGCGGCCCAGCGCGCAACCAGCATCTATTCGTCGCTCAATCTCGACCGCTGCCAGATGCTCGAACATATCGAGGAGGGCGCGAGCGCCCGCTGGCGCTGCGCCGGGCCGCATGGCGTGCCCTTGTTCGTCAACACCGGCGACGACCGCTACGATGTCGATGCCGGCGTCGACAATGGAGTCTGGGAATCGCTCGACGCGCTCAACGGGCCGGGCCCGAACGTCGAATGGCGGCTGCGTGGCGGCCGGCCGATGGCGATCATCTACCGGCTGATCCCGGTGCCGGAGCTGGGCGAGCCGCCGGCGCTGATCGTCGAGACGATCGGCCGCGGCGGCCGGCTAGGCTGCGAGATCGCCCGGGTCAACGCCCAGCGCGCCGACGCCAATGCCCGCGCCCGGGCCGAGGCGGACCTGCGCGCGGCCCACTTCCGCTGCGGCCGCGACCAAAGGGCGGAGATCGGCCGCTAGCCGCCCTTGCCGCTTTCGCGCGCGCGCGGCTATAGCCGCGCCACCTGCGGCGCGCCCTCAGCGCGCCTCTCGTCCCGGGAGCGGATTATGACTTCGAAGCGCATGGCCCAGTCCGACCGGGCGCGCTTGCTCGATACCCTCGCCGATCTGCTCTGCGGCGGCGCGCTGCCCGGCGAGCTGGCCGGCTTCACCCCCGAGGACCGCCGCGCCGCGGCCGAGTTCGTCGCCGACTGCGCGGCGAAGAGGACGCCGGGCGAGCCGCTGGTGCGGATCGAATCCGCCGGGCTTCAGGTGGCGCGGCGGATCATGCGGATCTGCATCGCCAATGACGACATGCCCTTCCTGGTCGATTCGGTCGCCCAAGCGATCGCGGCGCGCGGCCTGATCATCCATCGGCTGCTTCACCCGGTGATCTGCGTCGAGCGCGACGCCGCCGGCCGGTTGATCAAGGCCGAGCCGCTTTGCGACGACCGCGGCCGGCGCGAGTCTCTCATGTACATCGAGGTCGACCGCGCCGACGCGAAAGTGCGGGGCGAGCTGTGCGACGAGCTGCTGCAATCGCTCAACGACGTGCGCGCCGCGGTCGAGGACTGGCCGAAGATGCAGGCGCGGCTGCGCGCCGACGCGGACAAGATCGGCGACCCCGAAACGAGGGCGCTGCTCGAATGGTTCGCGGACGGCGCGATGACCCTGTTGGGCTATCAGACCGAGCGGCCCGGCCTGCCGTCGTCCGAAGGCCTCGGCATCTTCCGCGCCCCCAGCCCGCCCGACGAGGAGGGGGGCTGCGACAGCGCGATCGCCCATTTCGAGAAGAGCGGCGAGGATTTGATCGCGGCCAAGGCGGAGCGCAAGTCGACGGTGCACCGGCACGTGCCCCTGGACCTGTTCGCCGTGCCGATCCGCGAGGATGGGAAGATCACCGGCATCGGCGTCCATGCCGGGCTGTGGACCAGCGAGGCGCTCTCCGCGTCGGTCGATGACGTGCCGTTCCTGCGCGAGCGGCTCGAGGGGCTGGAGCAGAAGCTCGGCTTCGAGCCGCGCGGCCATAGCGGCAAGGCGCTCCGCCACGCCTTCTCGGCTTTGCCGCATGATCTGCTGGTCAATCTGGACGAGAAATCGGTGAAGACGCTGGCGCTGACCGCCATGTCGCTCGCCGACCGACCGCGGCCGACCTTGCTGCTCGTCCGCTCGACCCTGAAGGGCCACCTCTTCGCCTTCGTCTGGCTATCCCGCGACGACATCACCACCCGCCGCCGGATCGCGATCGCCGAGATGATCGAGGCCGCGGCCAAGGGCGAGACGACGAGCTGGTCGGTGGAGCTGGGCGACGGCGACCTTGCCCTGATCCGCTACACGCTCGTCCTCGACACCAGCCTGCCGACACCGGACACCGCCGCGCTCGACCGCAAGCTCGACGAGATGCTGCGCGGCTGGGAGCCGAGCGTCGAGGAGGCGCTGGCCGCCGACGTCGGCTACGGCCGGGCGGCGCGGATGGTGATGAGCCACGCCGCCGCCTTCCCGCCCTCCTATCGGGACCGCTACCCGATCGAGGACGCGGCGCAGGACATATTGCGGCTGGATGCCTTGGCCGACCCGAAGCAGCGCTCGGTGCGGCTCTACGACCTCGACCTCGACCCGGACCATCAGCTGCGGCTGAAAATCTACCGCGCCGGCGGGCTGATCCCGCTTTCCGACGTCGTGCCGGTGCTGGAGAATTTCGGCTTCCGGGTGATGAAGGAGACGCCGACCCGGCTCGCCGCCGGCGACGGCGAGGACCATATCCACGAATTCGCCGTCGTCACCGCCGACGGCTCGTCGCGGCGGCCGATCATGGCGCGCCGGGCGGTGATCGAGGAGGTTGTCGCCGCCGTGCTCGAAGGCCGGCGGGAGAACGACCCGTTCAACCAATTGCTCGTCTCGGTCGGGCTGGCGCCGGACGGCGTCGTGCTGTTGCGCGCCTGGTTCCGCTATTTGCGGCAGACCGGCCTCTCTTACGGCCTCGCCACCGTCGTCGAAGCGCTGCGCAAGGCGCCGGACGTGGCGCACGGCCTCATCGACCTGTTCCAGGCGATGCATCACCCCGCCTGGGCCAAGGGCAGCGAGGCATCGACGCAGGTGGCCGAAGACAAGATCGCCAAGGGCCTGTCGGCGGTCGCGGCGATCGACGAGGACCGCATCCTGCGCCTGATGCGCGGCGTCATCGTCTCGATCCTCAGGACCAACGCCTTCTCGCCGGCGGCCGAGGAAGCGCTCGCCTTCAAGCTCGATTCCGCGGCGGTGCCGAACCTGCCGGCGCCGCGGCCGTGGCGCGAGATCTGGGTCTATTCCGCGCGCGTCGAAGGCATTCATCTGCGCGGCGGGCCAATCGCCCGCGGCGGCTTGCGCTGGTCAGACCGGCGCGACGATTTCCGCACCGAGATCCTCGGCCTGATGAAGGCGCAACTGGTCAAGAACGCCGTCATCGTGCCGACCGGGGCCAAGGGCGGCTTCTATCCCAAGCAGCTCCCCTCGAGCAGCGATCGCGACGCCTGGCTGGTGGAAGGAACGGAAAGCTACCGTATCTTCATCCGCTCGCTGCTTTCGGTCACCGACAATCTGGTCGACGGCAAGGTCGTCCATCCCGACAAGGTGGTGATCCGCGACGGCGACGATCCCTATTTCGTCGTCGCCGCCGACAAGGGCACCGCGACCTTTTCCGACGTCGCCAACGCGATCGCCATCGAGCGCGGCTTCTGGCTCGGCGACGCGTTCGCGAGCGGCGGCTCCTATGGCTACGACCACAAGGCGATGGGGATCACCGCCAAGGGCGCCTGGGTTTCGGTCCAGCGCCACTTCAGGGAGCGCGGGATCGACGTCCAGAAGGAGCCGATCCGGGTCGCCGGCGTCGGCGACATGTCCGGCGACGTGTTCGGCAACGGCATGCTGCTGTCGAAGGCGATCAAATTGGTCGCCGCCTTCGATCATCGCCACATCTTCCTCGATCCCGATCCCGATCCGGCGAAAAGCTGGAAGGAGAGGAAGCGGATGTTCGCTTTGCCCCGCTCCAGCTGGGCCGATTACGACAAGGCCTTGATTTCCAAGGGTGGCGGCATCTTTCCGCGCAGCCTGAAGTCGATCCCGCTGTCGAAGCCGGTGCGCGCGATGCTCGGCGTCGGGGCGGAAGCGATGGAGCCGGCCGCCTTGATGAGCGCGATCCTCAAGGCGGATGTCGACCTGCTCTGGTTCGGCGGCATCGGCACCTACATCAAGGCGCGCGGCGAAACCAACGCCGAGGTCGGCGACCCCGGCAACGACGCGATCCGGGTCAACGCCGCCGATCTGCGCGCCACCGCCATCGGCGAGGGCGCGAACCTCGGCATCACCCAGGCGGCGCGGATCGAATTCTCGGAGATCGGCGGCCGGATCAACACCGACTTCATCGACAACAGCGCGGGCGTCGATTGCTCGGACAATGAGGTCAACATCAAGATCCCGCTGAACGGCGAGATGAATGCCGGCCGGCTGAGCTTCAAGACGCGCAACATCCTGCTCGCCGAGATGACCGATGACGTCGCCGCGATCGTGCTCGAGGACAACCGGCTCCAGACGCTCGCTCTGTCGATCGCCGAGCGCGGCGGCGCCGAGGCGATGCCCGAGCTGGTGCGGGTGATCGAGCTGCTCGAGGAGAGCGGCAAGCTCAACCGCGAGGTCGAGGGGCTCGGCTCCAACGACGATCTGCTCCGCCGCGCCCAGGCCGGCGAGGGCCTGACCCGGCCGGAGCTTGCGATCTTGCTCTCGAGCGCGAAGATGCGCCTCCAGGCGGCGATCGAGAATGCCGGCTTCACCAGCGATCCGACGCTGGAAGGCGAGCTGCTCGCCGCCTTTCCGCCGGCGATGCAGAAGAAGCACAGGAAGGCGATCCTCGCCCATCGTCTCCGCAACGAGATCATCGCGACCTATGTCGCGAATCGGCTCGTCAACCGGCTCGGCGTCATCGCTCCGTTCACCCTGATGGAGGAAGGCGGCGCCGCCTTCGGCCAGGTCGCGGCCTGCTTCATCGCCGCCGAGCGCCTGTTCGACATGGGCCGGCTGTGGGCGGACATCGAAAAGGCGTCGGTGCCGGAGGAGGTGCGGCTCGCTCTGTTCGAGCAGGCCTCGGAAGGACTCCAGCTCCACGTCGCCGACCTGCTGCGCGACACGTCGCCGAGCCTGAAGCCGGGCGAGATCGTCGCGCTGCTCAAGCCCGGCATCGACAAGCTCTACGGTGCGCTCGACGACCTGCTGCGGCCCGAGCCCAAGGCCGAGGCGCTGGAGCTGCGCCATCAGTGCGAGGAAATGGGGGCGCCGCGCGGCCTGGTCGACCGGATCGCCAAATTGTTCGAGATGGACGGCGCCGTCGGCCTCGCGATGCTGGGCCGCAAGCTCAAGGTCGACGAGATCGTCCTGACCCGCGCTTATTCGCAGCTCGGCGAGGCGCTGGGGCTCGACTGGGCTCATGCCGCGGCGAAGCATTTCCAGGCCCGCGACCAGTGGGAGCGGCTGCTGACCGCCGGCCTGTCGCGCGATTTCGAGCAGCTGAGGCTCGATTTCCTCGACCGGCGCCGCGGCGGCGATCCGGGCGCGACGGTGATCAAATGGATC
>NZ_JBQTIN010000095.1:0-2805 GCF_052388015.1 Sphingosinicella sp. | reverse complement strand
ACGCGCTCGACTATATGAACGAGAAATATCCCGAAGGCGCCTGATCTCTCGACTTCGCTCGAGATGAGCGAGTTCCAGAGGAGGCAGTTCAGCCCCGCTTCAGCTTTCGGCGGCGAAACGAGGCGGGCTCGCGGCGAACGCCTCCGATCCTGTCTTGCGTCCTGCCACAATCGTGGCATGCTACAAACGTAGCAAGGTGAGAAACATGATCGATTCGTTGCCGCGCCGCGAGCGCGAGATTTTCGAAATCCTGTGCAGCGCCGGGGAGGCGACCGCCGCGGACGTGCGCGAGGCGATGGCCGATCCGCCGAGCTATTCGGCGGTGAGAACCTTGCTGTCCCGGCTGGAGGCGCGCGGGCTGGTCAAGCACCGCACCCAGGACCTCGCTTATATCTACAAGAGCGTGCCGCAGGCCTCGAAGGTCCGCGAATCGGCGCTCAAGAGCATGGTGAAGACCTTCTTCGATGGATCGGCCGCGAACGCCGCGACCGCCTTGCTCGGCCTGACCAAGAGCCTGTCGGCAGAGGAAGCGGCGGCGCTCAGGCGCGCGATCGACGAAGCGAAAACATCGGACCGGGAGGAGCGGGCATGACGACCCTCGAATTCTTCGCCGAAATGGGCTGGAAATCGGCCCTGATCGCCGCCGCCGCATTGGGCTTCGCCGCGATCCTGCGCTCGCGCGCCGCGTCCGATCGGGCGCTGGTGCTGCGCATCGGCGTCGCGATGCTGCTGCTGCTGCCGCTGATCGCGCCGGCGCTGCCGGCGCTGGAGATCGTCGCTTTCGCCGCACCGGAAGCGCCGCCGCCGATCGTGCTGACGCCCGAATTGATCGCCGAGCTGGCGCGCGAGGCCCCGGCGCTGGCGCCGACCGCTCCCGAGCCGACCATCTGGGACGACCCGACCCCGCTCGTCCTGATCGCCTATCTCGCCGGCCTCATGATGATCGGCGCGCGGTTGTTCGGCGGCCTCGTCCTGCTCCGTCGCTGGACCCGTGCCGCCAGGCCGGTGACCTGCCCCGAATGGCTGGCCGCGTTCGAGGAAGCGCGCTGGGCGGCGTCCAACGCCGAGGACGTGCGGCTGCTCGTCTCCGACCGGATCGGCTCGCCGCTCAGTTGGGGATGGCGGCGGCCGGCGATCCTGATCGATCCCGACACGCTCGATCAACCGCAGGACGCGGCCGGCATCCTGGCGCACGAAATGGCGCATATCGCCCGGCGCGACTGGCCGGTGCTGATCGCGGCGCGGCTGGTGGCGACCCTGTTCTGGTTCAACCCGATCGTCTGGCTGCTGGAGCGCGAGGTCGTCCAGCAGGCGGAGGAGGCGGCCGATCTCGCCGCCGCCGAGCGGATCGAGCCGGCCCGCTATGCCGAGACCTTGCTGAGCTGGGCGCAGGCCAATGGCGCGCTGCCGGCGAACAGCATCGCCACCCAGGGCAGCGCGCTCGGCCGGCGAGTGCGCGCGATCCTCGACCGTCGCAGCCGCGAACGGCCGGCGGGCTCCGCCTGGACGGCGTTCGCGATCCTCGCCTGTCTGATGGTCGCCGCGCCGGTGGCCGCGGCGAAGCTGGTCGCGGCGGTCCGCGCGCCGGAAGCGCCACAGGCGCCGCTGGCGCCGGCCGCGCCCGCCGCATTGCAGACGCCGGACGTCCCCGAAGCGCCGGAGGCCCCCGAGGCCTCCGAGGCTCCCGAGCCGCCGGAAACGCCGGACATGCCGGATATCGACATCGACGTGGATGTCGGGCCCGAGGCGAGGGCGGCGGCGCGCGAGGCGATCGCGGCGGTGCGCGCCCAGATCCCGCAGATCGTCGCTTCGGCGCGGGCGGCGGTGAATGCCCGCGACGTGCAGGAAGCGCTGCGCGAGGCCGAGATCGAGATGCGCGAGGCCGGCCGGCTGAGCCGGACCGAGATCGCCGCGGCGATGCGCAGCGCGCGGATTGCCCTCGCCGATGCGAACGCGCAGGTGCGGGTGGTATCGCGGGTCCAGATCAACGCCGCGATGCAGCGCGCCCGCGAGGCGCAGCGCGAGGCCTGGCGCGCCCAGGTGGAGGCGCAGCGCCACGTCCGCACTTCGATGCGGCATGGGGCCGACGGGATGGAGCGGGGCGCCGACGGCATGGAGCGGGGTGCCGACCGGATGGAGCAGACCGCGCACCGGCTCGCGACCGACCCGGCCTATCGCGAGCGGCAGATCGCCCGTGCCCGCGAGCGCGGCGAGACGGTCACCCACGAACAGCTGATCGACGCGGCCGAGGACATGCGCGAAGGCGCGCAGGGCATGCGCGAGGGCGCGCGCGGGATGCGCGAAGGCGCCCGGCGGATGCGCGAGGGCCGCGACTAGGCCCACCTCGCAAGTGTGGCTGGCGAGATGGCGGGCGCTTCGGCGTCCGCCATTTTCGTTGGATTGCCCGAAATACTCACGTCACTCCCGCGAAAGCGGGAGTCCCGCTTCCTTTTCTACTCCGATCGTAGGAAGAAGAAGCTGGATTCCCGCTTTCGCGGGAATGACGGATGGGGACGTCATGCGCGCTATCTTTGGATTCCTGCTTGGCTTTCTCCTGGCGGTTCCCGCCGCGGCGCAGGACGCGCCGCATCAGCGGCAGGCGCGGGCGATCTACGAGCGGCTGATCTCCTTCCGCAGCGCCGCCGGCCAGGGACAGGTGCCGGCGATGGCCGCCTACATCGCCGAGACGCTGCGCGCCGGCGGGGTGCCGGCGGAGAATATCGTCACCCTGCCGCGCGGCGAGACGGTGGCGCTGCTGGTGCGGATTCCCGGCGCCGATGCGCGCGCCCGGCCGATGCCGCGGCC
>NZ_JBQTIN010000094.1:0-26541 GCF_052388015.1 Sphingosinicella sp. | reverse complement strand
GCCAAATGACGCGCAGTTCCACGATGAGGTTCTGCGCCGGCTCGACCGGCTCGAGCGCATGGTAGAACGGCTGGAGCGCGAGATCGATCGCGGATCAGCGCTGCGGCCCGGCGGCCCGCCCGGCGGTGGCCGGCAGGAAGTCGTGGCGGCGGTGAACATTCTCTGCGGCGCCAATTGCAGTCAGATGGCGGTTCATCATTGCCGCACCTTGCAGTTCGGCAACGGGGTGGCGCTGAATATCGAGCGGCGTGGTATGGCCGATTGGGTAACGCGGGTGCGCTGCTTCAACTGAGCCGACGGCTCAAGCCCGGATAGGCGATCGCCATCACCTCATAATCCTTCGCCCCGGCGGGGAGGCGGACCGTGCGCGTATCGCCGACCGCGGCGCCGCGGATCGCGCGGGCGAGGGGGGATTCGAAGCTGATCCGGCCGGCTCCGGCGTCCGCCTCGTCCTCGCCGACCAGGGTGACGACCCGCTCATTGTCGTCCACGTCGGCCAGCGTCACCGTCGCGCCGAACCAGACCCGGTCCTTGTCCGGCTGGGCGGCGGGATCGGTCACCTTCGCCGCCTTCATCCGCCGGGCGAGGAAGTTGATCCGCCGGTCGATCTCGCGCAGCCGTCGCCGGCCATATTGGTAGTCGGCATTTTCCGAGCGGTCGCCGTTCGCCGCAGCCCAGGCGATCGTCTCCAACAGCTTCGGCCGCTCGCCGGCGAACAAAGCCTCATATTCCTCCCGCAAGGCGCGAAAGCCCGCCGGCGTGATGAAATTCGGCCGCTCGCTCAGCGGATCGCGCCGCGGCCGAGGAAATAGGACACGCGGCCCTGCGATCGGCTGCCGCCGGGGTTCATGAGGTCGTAGACGAAGGCATTCTCGACGACGCGCTGCACATAATTGCGCGTCTCGGAGAAGGGGATGTCCTCGATCCAGCGCAGCATGTCGCCGCCGCCCATCCGGGGATCGCCGTTGCGGGCGATCCACTGCGGCACCCTCCCGGCGCCGGCATTGTAGGCGACCGAGACCAGGATGAGATTGCCGCCGAACCGGTCCATCAGCATCGTCAGGTGCGCGCTGCCGAGATGGATATTGTAGTCCGGATCCTCGGTCAGCCGGCCGAGATTGTAGGGCAGGCCGACCCGCCGCGCCTCGATCGCCGCGGTGGCTGGCATGAGCTGCATCATGCCGCGCGCGCCCGCAGAGCTCACCGCGCCGCGGTCGAACGAGCTTTCCTGCCGCATGATGCCATGCGCCTGCGCCCAGTTCTGGCGGTAGGCGGGGGGGATCGAGACCTCGGGGAAAGCGGGGCGGGCATAGAAGGTGTCGCCCATCGCCCGCGCCTCGCGCGCCACCCAGACGCCGGTGTCGAGCCGGCCGATCATCCGCCCGAACTCGGCCGCCGCGATCCGCTCGCGCTCGGTGCGCAGGCTTTGGGCGAGGGCGCGCACGAACAGGGTCTGGTCGGCGCGCCGGCCGACCATGCCGAGATAGCGGGTCGCCTCGGCGAGCGGGCGGCCGGCGAAGGCGGTGCGCTCGCTCGCGCTCGGCGGCGTCACCTGCGGCGGCGGCTGGGGAACGCGGCCGAGCCGCTCGAGCGCGAGCTGGCCGTAAAACTGGTCCGGGCTCGTCGCCGCCTGTTCGAGCCAGCGCGTGGCGCGCTCGTCGCGCGGCAGCGCGCGCGCCGCCCAGTAAAAGCCCTTGGCGCGGGTCTGCGAACTCTGCGCGCCGCGCCCGTAACGGTCGAACATCGCCGCCGCGTCGGCGGCGCGGCCAAGGCTCAAGGCCGCCTGGCCGGCGAGCCAGGTGAGGTTGGTATATTCGTCGCGCTCGCCATAGGAGCGGGTGGAGACGTCGGTGCCGGCCGGGAAGATGTCGTCGACCTGGCTCGCGATCTGCCAGGCCAGGGTCCATTGCCGGTCGTTGGCCGCCGCCCGGGCTTGCGCGATCACGGCCTCCATGAAGCGCTCGGGATTGGCCGGGTGGCTCGTCAGCCGGCGGGGCGAAGCGAGCAGGTTGCGCGCGCCATAGGCATCGCCATTGGCGCGCATCCAGTTGGCCCGGTCGATCAGCAGGCCGGCGTCCTGCGCGCCCGTATTGCCGAGGCCGTAGAGGCGCGAGGCGGCGTCGGCGGAGCGGTTCTGCATCGCGAGCCGCGCCTCGAGCACCGGCCGCCGCGCCGGCGAGGCATAGGCCATCATCCGCGCCGCGCTGATCCGGTCGCCGCTCGACAGCAGGACATCGAGCCGCTGGTCATGCTCCTGCGCCGTGAAGCCGCCGGCGAACGCGCCGAGCAGGCGCGCTTCGTCGGCCTGCGGCATGACCCCGGCGCGCCACGCCTCGCGCGCCGCTTCCAGCGCCCGGTCGCGCCGTCCGCTGGCGAGCAAAGCCAGCGCAAGCTGGGCATGGCCGCCCGCCGTGAGCGGCGGCAACTCCTCGAAATAGCGGACCACGTCGCGGGGGCTCACCGCCTCGACCGAGAGCCGCGCCTCGGCCGAGCGCCGCATCGCCGCCTCGCCCGGCCAGCCGCGATAGCTGAGCAGGAATGAGGAATAGGATGAGAAGGGCAGGCTGTCCGACTGGCGCAGCGCCGACCAGCGCGCGACCGCCGAGGCGATCGGAGAGTAAGCGCTCTGGCTGGCGCCATATTGGCCGACCACCGCGACGCCGGCGCGAAGCCCGAGCGAGCCGGGCGCGGGCGGCGGCTGTGGCGAGGACTGGGCGAGCGCGGTGGCGGTGATTCCGATGAACGCAAACGAACCCGCAGCCTTGACCATGCTGGACAGAATGACGCCCCCCTCCTTATCAGGCCGTGAACGACCGGCCCGCCCGACGACAGGGTTTAGGGCCTTGGGCCGGGGCGGGAAGGAGACAGGGATGTTCAGCGGCTCGATCCCGGCTCTGGTGACGATTTTCCGCGACGAAGCGTTGGACGCGCGCGCCTATCGCGATTTCTGCGCCTGGCAGGTGAGCGAGGGCAGCACCGCCTTGGTGCCCTGCGGCACGACCGGCGAATCGGCGACGCTGACGAGCGAAGAACACCGCCGCTGCATCGCGCTGGCGGTCGAGGCGGCGGCGGGCCGGGTGAAGGTGATCGCCGGCTGCGGCTCGAACAATACGGCGCACGCGATCGAGCTGACCCGCGCCGCCAAGGCGGCGGGCGCCGACGCGGCGCTTCACGTCCCGCCTTATTACAACCGCCCGAATCAGGAGGGCATCACCGCCCATATCGCCGCGATCGCGGAGGCGGTGGACCTGCCGATCGTCCTCTACAACGTGCCGGCGCGGACGGTGACCGACATCGCGGTCGAGACGATGGGGCGCCTTTCGAAGATCGCCAACGTGGTCGCGGTCAAGGACGCGACCGGCAACCTCGCCCGCGTCTCCGCCCAGCGCGCCGCCTGCGGCGCGGATTTCGTCCAGCTCTCCGGCAATGACGACATGGCTCTGGGTTTCAACGCGATGGGCGGCACGGGCTGCATCTCGGTCACCGCGAATGTCGCCCCGCGCCTCTGCGCCGATTTCCAGAATGCCATGAAATCAGGCGACTGGCCCGAAGCATTAAAGCTCCAGGACAAGCTCTACCCGCTCCACGCCGCCTTGTTCAGCGACGCCTCGCCCGGCCCCGTCAAATACGCCCTCGGCCGCGTCCGCCCCGATTTCGCGTCAGAGCTGCGCCTGCCCATGACCCCTCCCAGCGAAGCGAGCCGCGCCGCGGTTGATGCCGCGCTGGCGCATGCCGGGCTGATTTAGCTTTCAAGAGCATAGACGAAGGCGTCGCGACCGGATTTGAGCCGGACCGGCATCCGGCGGTAACGCGATGCGGCCTCATAGGCGTCGGCCGCATCAAGCTCCGCGTCATTAACCGCCAAGGCCCAGCCATCGACCTGGTCGGCCGGATCACCGGTCTCGATCAGCGCCGGATGCTCCGCCGCGCCGCTCAGCGCGATCACCTCGGAATCGGTCACCCGCTGGAGCCGTGTCACATAGCCGCCGAGCGTGTCCTCCTCGCCCTCCAGCCGCCGGCCGAAGAGGCCGATCTGCACCTCCGGCTGGCGCAAGGTGCCATAGGAAAAAATCCAGAACATTCGGTCGTCGCTCCGGCTTCCCCTTGTCGCCGCCGCCGCCTACATGCTCGGCCATGGTCCGTCCACGCCCCGAGGAGTTCGACAAGACCAAGGTGGTCGCCGAGAACCGGCGGGCGCGGTTCGATTATGCGATCGAGGACAAGTTCGAGGCGGGAATCGCGCTCACCGGGACCGAGGTGAAGAGCTTGCGCTTCGGCGAGGGCTCGATCGCCGAGAGCTACGCCGAGGTGAAGGACGAGCAGGTCTGGCTGATCAACGCCAACATTCCCGAGTTCAGCCACGGCAACCGCCACAATCACGAGCCGAAGCGCCCCCGCAAGCTGCTCCTCCACCAGCGCCAGATCGCCAAGATGCACGGCGCGGTGGCGCGGCAGGGCATGACGCTGGTCCCGCTTTCCATCTATTTCAACGCGCGCGGCCGGGCCAAGGTGGAGCTGGCGCTGGCGCGCGGCCGCAAGAGTCACGACAAGCGGGACTATGAGAAAGAGAAAGACTGGAAGCGCGAGCAGGGGCGCCTGTTGAGGCAGCATGGCTGAGCCCGGCGATCCGCCCCGCAAAGACTGGCTGGCGCGCTGGGCCGCGGCCAATATGCCGACCCGCGCCCAGATGGCCGAGAGCCGCTGGATCAAGCCGTTCGGCACCCGCTTCCTCGCCAGCGAGTTCTGGCGCTTCACCCGCCGCTCGGTGCCGCGCGGCGTGGCGATGGGGCTGTTCGTCGGCGTCTTCTTCCTGATCCCCGGCGTCCAGATCATCGGCGCGACTTTGTTCTGCCTGCCGGTGCGCGGCAACGTGCCGATCGCGGCCGGGATGACCTTTCTCACCAACCCGCTCACCACGCCCTTCCTGATCCTCGCCTCGATCCCGGTCGGCAACCTGTTCGGCTTTCACGCCGACGCGAGCTCGATCATGGCGATGTACGAGCGGCAGGCGCCGCTCCGCGACTGGTTCGCCTGGCTGGCGTCGGACGCCGCGCCGGCGCTCGTGATCGGCCTGTTCATCATCGCTTTGGCCAGCGCCGTGATCGGCTATTTCATCGCCATGGTGGCCTGGCGCTGGTGGATCGCGCGCAAATGGCGGCGGCGATCGGTGCGGGCGGAGGCGGCGGCGTGAACGGCGCGGCGCGGCGGGGCGGCTGGCGCGACCTCTCGCTGCTCCTGCTCGCCGTGCTGGCGTCGACGGCTTTGCTGCTCTGGGCGGTGGGCGACCGGACCTTCGCCGCGATCTTCGCCGCCGGCCTGGTCGGCGCCGGCGGGCTGGCGCTGGTCCTCGATCGCTTCGGCCGCGCCGCACCGGTCGAGGCGCCGATGACGGCCGGCGTGGACGTCGGCCTGATCCGCGCCGCGCTCGACGCCGCCGGAGAAAGCGAGGCGCTCGCCGTTTCCGAGGCCGACGGCCGGCTGCTGTCGGCCAACGCCGCCTGGGCCCGGCTCTGCGGCACAGCGCCGCCCGCCGCGGTCAATGACATCACCGCAACCGCCGCGATCGCCGCCCGGCGGGACGGCGCGGCGGCGTTCGAGCTGTTGGTTTCCGGCGATCTCTGGCGTGGCGAGGCGCGGGTCGTGGGGAGCGACGGGCGGCTGCTCTGGCGGCTGACGCGCGCGACCGAAGTCGATCCGGTCGCCGAGGGGCAGCGGCTGCTCGCGGGCGAGACGGGGCGGCGGCTCGACGAGGCCGGGATCATGCTCGCGCTGACCGACGGCGACGGCCGGCTCCACGCCGCCACCGCCGGCCTGGCCCAGCGCGCCGCGGGCGAAAGCGAGCCGGTCGAGGGCGCCAATCTGGTCGATTTCCTGTGGCAGAGCGAGGACGGCGCGTTCCGCTTCGCCGCCGAGGGCAAGACAGGCCCGCCGCTCCGCATCGTCCAGATCCCGACCGGCGAGGCCCCGGACAGCCCGAGCTTCTTCCTGATGCTCGACGACATGCCCGGCGCGCGGGTTGGCGAGGAAGGGATCGCGCACGTCCAGGCGCTGCTCGACACGCTCCCGCTCGGCCTCGCGCTCGCCGACACGGACGGGCGCTTCGTCCACCTCAACGCCGCCTTCCGCAAGGCCGCCGGCCTCGGCGCCAAGGAGACGGCGATCTGGCCGGGCGATCTTGTCGTCGACGAGGACAAGGCGGCGGTGTCCGACGCCGTCCGCCGCTTCGGCCGTGGCCGGGCGCTGTCCGGCGATCTCGCCGTCCGGATGAAGCTCAACCCGGAGGAGCCGGTCGCGCTCACCGTCGCCGGCGCGCGCGGGCTGGGCCCGGCCGCCGTCCTGCTCAGCCTCAAGGACAATAGCGAGGAAGCCCGCCTCAAGCGCGAAATCGCCCAGGCGACCAAGATGCAGGCGGTCGGCCAGCTCGCCGGCGGCGTCGCGCACGATTTCAACAATATCCTGACCGCGATCCTCGGCACCTGCGATCTCATGCTGATGCGCCATACGCCGGGCGACAGCGACTATGACGACATCCAGCAGATCCGCTCCAACTCGAACCGCGCCGCCAACCTCACCCGGCAATTGCTCGCTTTCTCGCGCCAGCAGACGCTCCGCCCGCGCGTCCTCCAGCTCCCCGACGTCGTCGCCGAGGTCTCGCATTTGCTCACCCGGCTGATCGGCGAGCGGATCAAGCTCGACGTGAAGCATGGCCGCGGCCTCGGCCCGATCCGCGCCGACCCCGGCCAGCTCGAGCAGGTGATCGTCAATCTCGGCGTCAACGCCCGCGACGCGATGCTCGGCAAGGAGGAGGGCGGCACGCTCACCCTCCAGACCTATGCCGTCTCCGCGGAGGACGTGCGCAGGATGGGCACCGACGTGCTCCCGATCGCGGAGTACACCGCGATGAAGGTGACCGACACCGGCGCCGGCATCCCGCCTCATATCATCGGCAAGATTTTCGAGCCCTTCTTCACCACCAAGGAGGTGGGGAAGGGGACCGGGCTCGGCCTCTCCACCGTCTACGGCATCGTCAAGCAATCGGGCGGCTTCATCTTCGCCGAGAGCAAGGTGCGGAAAGGCACGACGTTCACCCTCTATTTCCCGGTCCACCGCGCCGCGCCCGGCGAGGCGGCGGCGAAGACGCGGCGCAAGGAGAAAGCGGGCGAATTGTGGGGCAATGAGACGGTGCTGCTGGTCGAGGACGAGGCGATGGTCCGCGCCGTCGCCGAGCGGGCGCTGACCCGCCACGGTTACACGGTGCTGAGCGCCGAAAATGGCGAAGCGGGGCTGGAGATGCTGGCTCGCGAGGGCAAGGTCGACCTGCTGATCTCCGATGTGGTGATGCCGACGATGGACGGCCCGACCACCGCCCGCGCCGCCCGACGCACCCATCCGGATCTGCCGATCCTGTTCATCTCCGGCTATGCGGAGGAGCAGCTCCGCAAGTCGATCGACCTCCCCAACGTCGCCTTCCTCGCCAAGCCCTTCTCCGTGCAGCAGCTCGCCGAGACCGTGCGCGAAGTGCTGGAGAAGTAGCGACCGGGAGCGCCCCAACCTTAACCCCTCCCCCTTGTGGGGAGGGGCAGGGGGTGGGGGTGCGCGACGCAGTCGTGCGCGCTCGCTACGCGAGCGCTACCCCTCACCCAACTCCGCCTAAGTTCGCTTCGCTCACTAAGGCTTCGTATCCCTCTCCCACAAGGGGAGAGGGCTGAACCCACTCGCCACCGGTGTCCCCACGAAAATCTCTTTTCCTTTCCGCAACAAACGCTAAGCGGCGGGCATGGAGCCGGGCTGTTCGATCCTGATCGTCGAGGACGAGCCGCTGATCGCGATGATGCTCGAGGATTTCCTGGAATCGCTCGGGCACACCGTCGTCGGCTCGGTCGACAGCGTCGAGGCGGCGCTCGATCATGTCGGGCGCGGCGGCTTCGATGTCGCGATCGTCGACGTGCAGCTCAAGGACGGCAAGCAGGCCTGGCCGGTCGCCGATCGTCTCGTCGAGACCGGCACCCCCTTCGTCCTCGCCACCGGCGGCCATGTCGAGGCCCCGCCCGCGCATCACGCCGCCGCCCCCGTCCTCGCCAAGCCCTACACGATCGACGCGATCGAGCCGGCGCTGGCGCAGGCTTGTGGGGGGTGATCGCTACGCCTGATCGACAATCGGCTCGATCCAGGCGTCGTCCTTTATCTTCAGCTGCGCATGGGCTTCCTTGCACCATTCGCGAAGTTCGGCGTGGAGCACGGGCCAGAGGTCGCGAGCCCATGCGGGCGCCCGTCGCCGCCACGCCTCTTCGGTCGGCAGATAGACGGTCAGGATGCCCATCGGCAGCTCGAGCAGGAATGAACCGTTCGGTCCGGTGACGACCAGCTCCTCCTTCCAGCGCGGCTGGAAGGTGAACATTCAGGCAATCCGCTCCGGCACAGCCGCCGCGTCGGCCTCCAGCGCCTGCTCCGGTGCCACCGCTTCCCACGGAAACACGAACCAGTCCTTCGTGACCGCCCGGTCGAGTGTCCGCGCGCGATAGTCGACGCGGCTGATCGAGCGGACATTGTCGAGCAAAGTGGCGAAGCGGATCTGCTCCGACGCCGCATCCGCCTCGGCCAGCATCGCGCGCAGCTTCGCGATCGTCGCGCCGCTGTCGTTGATGTCGTCGACGACCAGCAGCCGCTCGCCCTCGCGCGTCCGCGCCGCCAGTCGCTCCAGCGCCGCGCCGGCGAAATCGTGGACCTGCGCGCTGTGATCGACCGAAAGGGTGGGGAGGCCGAGCGCGTGGCTGAGATAGACCGCCGGCACCAGCCCGCCGCGGCCGATGCCGATCAGGAAATCCGGCGTCCAGTGATCGGCCGAAAGCTGTTCCGCGAGCGCCCGCACATCGGCGACGAACTGCTCATGGCTGATCGGCGTGAAGATGGGCATCAGGAGCCCATAGAGGGGATTGGATCGTGCCAAAACCCCCTCTCCCCGTGGGGGAGAGGGTTGGGGCGAGGGGGTTCTGAGTCCGCGGGTAGCCGCCGAGACCGAACCCCCCTCACCCTGCCCTCTCCCCCAAGGGGAGAGGGGAAGTAAAGTGATGCGCGGCCGCATAGGCGTCGACCGCCGCGACATGGCGGGCGATGTCGGCTTCCGGCAGGAAGGAGCCGGTGAAGCTGTTGCGCGCCAGCGCCGCCAGCGCCGCCTTGTCCAGCCCGCGCGCATCCGCCACCGCCCGGTAATTGTCACCCACATAGCCGCCGAAATAGGCCGGATCGTCCGAATTGACCGTCGCCTTCATGCCGAGGTCGAGCATCCGGTCGATCGGATGCGCGTCGATCGAGGCGACGTTGCGGAGCTTCACGTTGGAGAGCGGGCAGACGGTGAGCGTCATCCCTTCCGCCACCAGCCGCCGGGTGAGCTCCGGGTCTTCGAGGCTGCGATTGCCATGGTCGAGCCGGTCGATCTTCAGCACATCGAGCGCCTGCCGCACATAATCGGGCGGCCCTTCCTCGCCGGCATGGGTGACGCGCTTCAGGCCCAGCGAACCCGCCGCCGCGAACACCCGGGCGAACTTCTCCGGCGGGTGGCCAAGCTCGGAGGAATCGAGGCCGACGCCCTCGATACGGTCGAGCCAGGGCTCGGCCATGTCGAGCGTCGCGAACGCGGCGTCCTCGTCGAGATGCCTGAGGAAGCAGAGGATCAGTTTCGAGGTCAGGCCATGTTTCGCCTCGGCCTCGGCCATGCCGGCGAGCAGCCCGTCCGCGACCACCGCGAAAGGGATACTACGGTCGGTATGCGTCTGCGGATCGAAGAAGATCTCGGCATGGACGACGCCGTCCGCCGCGGAGCGATCGAAATAGGCGAGGGCGAGGTCGCGGAAATCCTCCTCGGTGCGCAGCACGTTCGCGCCCGCATAATAGATGTCGAGAAAGTCCTGCAGATTGGAGAATTCATAGGCCGCCCGCACGTCCGCGACGCTGGCGAAGGGGATCGCCACCTTGTTCCGCGCCGCCAGCGCGAACATCAGTTCGGGCTCCAGGCTGCCCTCGATGTGCAGGTGAAGCTCGGCCTTGGGCAGGCCGGCGATGAAGGCGTCGAGATCGCTCATCAGACTTATGTCGCTTGCACGGGCCGAGTCGGCAAGCCTCAGCTTTGCAGTTTGAACCCAGCTCGTCATGCCAGCGAAGGCTGGCATCCATGCGGTCCCCGCGCCAAACTCCGTCGCATGACGAAAGGCGGCTGGGTCTACATCATGACGAATGCGCCCCACGGCACGCTCTATATCGGAGTAACCGCGGACTTGCCGTTCCGAATCGCCCAACATCGCGCGGGTAAAGGGTCGGATTTCTGCAGTCGCTACGGCCTGACCCGCCTCGTATATTGCGAGCATTGCGAGCGGATCGAGGACGCCATCGCTCGCGAGAAGGCGATGAAGGCATGGAAGCGCCAATGGAAGATTCGCCGAATCGAGGAAGCCAATCCGAAGTGGGAGGATCTATTCGACCACATGCTCGAAGCGAGCTTTTGAGCGCGGTGCGGGACCGACGCGGTATGGATGCCAGCCTTCGCTGGCATGACGAGAAGTGTTGGTCCCGCGTTTCATCGCCCCATCGGAGGCTGGGGTCCATGCTGCCGTCGGACCCGTGTTAAGCAGACCCCAATGTCCCGGAGACGACGCCTGCTGCTCATCCTGATCCTGGTCCCGCTCGCGCTTTATGGGCTGATACTGGCGGGCCTCTGGTATTTTCAGGAGCGCGTCCTTTTCCCCAATTATATCGTGCCCGCTGCCGGCCCGCTGCCGGCCGGCGCGACGCGCCTGACCATCGACGCAGGCGAGGGGGTGCGGCTCGAAGGAATCCATATTCCCGCCAGCGCACCGCGCCAGGGCGCGGCGCTCGCCCTCGTCTTCGTCGGCAACGCCTCCAACGCGCAGGGCGTGGCCGAGCAGCTGCACGACATCTGGCCCGAGCGCGACGTGGTCGCCTTCTGCTACCGCGGCTATGCGCCGAGCACCGGCGTCACGGCGGCGCGCGCGCTGGCCGAGGACGCGCCGCTGGTCCACGATTTCGTCATGCGGCGCTTCCGCCCCGGCCGGGTCGTCGCGGTGGGGGTCAGCCTCGGCAGCGGCGTCGCCGCATCCCTTGCGGCACAACGCGAGCTTGCCGGCCTCATTCTGGTGACCCCGTTCGACTCGCTCGCCGCGACGGCGGCGCAGCATTATCCGTGGCTGCCGGTGTCCTGGCTGCTCCGCCACGACATCCGCTCCGCCGAGCTGCTCGCCGCCAGCCGGACACCGGTCGCCATCGTCGCGGCGGGCGCCGATGAGGTCGTGCCGCCGGAGCGGACCGCGGCGCTGCGCCGTGCCCTGCCACGGCTGGTGTTCGATGTGACGATCAGCGAGGCGCATCATAACGATATCGCCTTCAGTCCCCGTTTCGTCCCGACGATGCGGGCGGCGATGGAGCGGGTGGAGGCGGCGCGCTAATATTTCTTCTGTTGCCCTCTTGTTCCGTGAGAACAAATAGGATACATCCTGTCGCACGCGTTGACCTCCGACGCTCACCGACTAAGGGGAGACAAGCCAATGACGGCCTCGCTTCACGTCGTTTCCGACAGGACCAACATGGACTCTGACAAGCAGCGGGCGCTCGACGCCGCTTTGGCCCAGATCGACCGCGCCTTCGGCAAGGGGAGCGCGATGCGGCTGGGCTCGCGCGAGGCGATCGAGATCGAGACGATCTCGACCGGCAGCCTCGGGCTCGACATCGCTTTGGGCATCGGCGGCCTGCCGCGCGGGCGGGTGGTCGAGGTCTACGGGCCGGAAAGCTCGGGCAAGACGACGCTGGCGCTGCACGCGGTCGCCGAAGCGCAGAAGGCCGGCGGCGTCGCGGCGTTTATCGACGCCGAGCATGCGCTCGACCCCATCTACGCCCGCAAGCTGGGCGTCGACGTCGACAATCTCATCGTCTCGCAGCCCGACACCGGCGAGCAGGCGCTGGAGATCACCGACACGCTCGTCCGCTCCAACGCGGTCGATATTCTCGTCATCGATTCGGTCGCCGCTCTGGTGCCGCGGGCCGAGATCGAGGGCGAGATGGGCGACAGCCATGTCGGCCTTCAGGCCCGGCTGATGAGCCAGTCGCTGCGCAAGCTCACCGGCTCGATCTCCAAATCGAAGTGCCTCGTCATCTTCATCAACCAGCTCCGGATGAAGATCGGCGTCATGTACGGCAATCCGGAGACGACCACCGGCGGCAACGCGCTCAAGTTCTACGCCAGCGTCCGGCTCGACATCCGCCGCACCGGCCAGATCAAGGATCGCGACGAGATCGTCGGCAATTCGACCCGGGTGAAGGTGGTCAAGAACAAGCTGGCGCCGCCGTTCAAGCAGGTCGAGTTCGACATCATGTATGGCGAGGGCGTCTCCAAGCTCGGCGAGGTGCTCGATCTCGGCGTCAAGGCCGGCCTGGTCGAGAAGTCCGGCGCCTGGTTCAGCTACGATTCGATCCGCATCGGCCAGGGCCGCGAGAACGCCAAGGCCTATCTCAAGGACAATCCCGAGGTCGCCGCGAAGCTCGAGCGCGCCATCCGCGGCCATACCGAGCAGGTCGCCGAGGCGATGATGGCCGGCCCGGAAGCGGAGGACGACCTCTAGGGGCTGTCGCAGTTGTCAGGATGTGACGGGTCGGCGCGGCTCAGGCCGGGCGCGCCGGCTCCGTTTCCAGCGTCTCGATCAGCCGTGGATTGGCCCAAAGCGCGGCCAACGTCGCCAGCGCGCCGCAGGCGACGAACCCCGCGATCAGCGGCAACGTCGTGCCGTCGAACGCCTGGCCGACCGCCATCCCGATCAGGGCGCCGCCGATCGTCGTCACCAGCCCCTGCAGCGAGGAGGCGGTGCCGGCGATATGGCCGACCGGCGCCATCGCCAGCGACCCGGCATTGGCGCCGACCAGCCCGAAACAGGCCATGGTCAGCGCCTGCAGGACGATGAAAGTCCAGATCGTCTCGCCCCAGGTCAAAGCGACGACGAGATGCAGGAGCGCCATGCCGGTCAGCGCCAGCAAGGCGAGCAGCAGCAACCGGCGCGCGCCGAGTCCCATCACCAGCCGCGAATTGAGGTACGAGCTCGCCGCCATCGGCCCGGCGATGCATGCGAAAGCGATGCCGATCAGGCGGGGCTCGCCGAACACGTCGGCGACGATCTGCTGCACCGAGCCGATGAAGGCGAACAGGCCGCCGAAGGCCAGGGTCGAGGCGAGCGTGTTGCCGATCGAGGCCCGGTTGGTCAGCGTTTCCAAGGCCGCCCCGCCGATCGCGCCCGCCGACAAGGTCATCCGGTCTTCGGCGTGCAGCGTCTCCGGCATCCTGAGGCCGCCCCAGACCGCGAGCACCAGCCCATAGACGCCAAGCAGGATGAACAATTGCCGCCAGCCGGCGAAAGCGAGGATCAGTTGGCCGAGGCTCGGCGCGAGCACCGGGACGATCATGAAGATGATCATCACCAGCGACATGATCTGCGCCATCGCCGCGCCCTCATAACGGTCCCGCACCACCGCCACGATGAGGACCCGCGTCCCCGCCGCCGCCATGCCCTGGAGGAAGCGCGCGGCCAGCATCAGGGTGAAGCTCGCCGCCAGCCCGGCGAGCGCGCCGAACAGGGCGTAAGCCAGCATCGCCCCGATCAGCAGCTTCTTGCGCCCGAACCGGTCGGCGAACGGCCCGTAGAAAAGCTGCGCCGCGCCGAAGCCGAGCAGGTAGAAGGTGATCACCAACTGCCTGTCGTTCGGCTCGGCGACCCGCAGCGCGTCGCCGATCGCCGGCAATGCCGGCAGCATGACGTCGATCGCCAGCGCGTTCGACGCCATCAAAGCCGCCATCAGCACGACGAATTCCGTACGGCCGGGCAAACGGGTCTCGGTCGGTCGCGTCACCATCTTGACCTGCTGGAAGGGCGGCCGCTCTGCCGGACGCGGGTGCGGCGGGCAAGTTCCAATCTCGGCGGCGGCGGGCTAGGGCGATGCGATGACCGATGCTTCCGAGTGGCGCGGCCGGGTCGGCGAGGCCTGGGCCGAGGAATGGCGGCGAACCGATCGGTCGCTCGCGCCCGTCCAGCAGGCGCTGCTCGATACGCTGTTGCCGCTGCTTCCGCCCGCACCGGTCGTGCTCGACATCGGCTGCGGCGCGGGCGCGACCAGTCTCGCGCTGGCCGACGTCCGGCCCGACGCGCGCGTGACCGGCCTCGATCTGTCGGAGGCTTTGGTCGCCGCGGCTCGCGGCCGCGCCGATCGGCGCGCGACGTTCGAGGTTGGCGACGCGTCGTGCTGGGCGCCCGCAGATGGCCGTCGCTTCGATGCATTGATGTCCCGGCACGGCGTGATGTTCTTCGACGATCCGGTCGCCGCCTTCGCCCATCTGCACGGCCTCGCGGCGCCCGGCGCGCCGTTCGTCTTCTCCTGCTTTCGCGCGCTCGCCGAGAATCCCTGGGCAGCCGGGCTGGTGCCGGTGATGCTGCGCTTCGCGCCGGAGCTGGCCGCCGCGCCGCCGCCGCGGCAGGGGCCGTTCGCCTTCGCCGATCCGGACAAGGTTGGTGCGATTCTGGTCGAGGCCGGCTTCACGCCACCGCGGATCGCGCCGTTCGATTGCGACTTCGTCACCGGAGAAGGCGCGGACCCCGTCGCCGAGACGCTCGCTTATTTCAGCCGGATCGGCCCCTTCGCCGCCTTGCTGCGCGACCTCGACGAGCCGCGCCGCGTCGAGGCGCTGGCGATGGTCGAGACGGTCGCCGCGACGCATCGCGCAGGCAATCGCGTCGCCTTTCCCGCCGCCGTCTGGATCGTGTCATGCGCGTCCGCCTGATCGGGCTGCCCACCGACAGCCACAGCTCGTTCCTGCGCGGGGCGGCGGAAGGGCCGGCGGCGATCCGCGCCGCGCTCGGCTCCGATCATTCGAACATGACTGCGGAGTGCGGCCTGGAGCTGCGCAAGGACATCCTTGTCGAGGATATCGGCGATCTGCCGCTCCAGGAGGACGCGGACGATCCCGCCCGAATCGGCGAAGCCGTCACGGCGGCGGCGCGGGACGGCGCCATGCCGATTTCGCTGGGTGGTGATCATATGGTGACCGGGCCGATCGTCGCGGCGCTCGCCGTCGTCCACGGCCCGCTGAACATCCTCCATGTTGACGCCCATCCCGATCTCTACGCCGATTTCGACGGCGACCCGCTCAGCCATGCATCGCCCTTCGCGCGGATCATGGAGGCCGGCCATGCCCGCCGCCTCGTCCAGTTCGGCATAAGGACGATGAACGCCCATTGCCGCGCCCAGGCCGAGCGGTTCGGGGTCGAGGTGATCGAGATGCGCGATTTCGCGCCGGAGCGCGTGCCGATCCCGGAAGCGCCGCTCTACATCAGCATCGATCTCGACGGCTTCGACCCCGCCTTCGCGCCCGGCGTCGCGCATCATGAGCCGGGCGGCCTGTCGTCACGCGAGGTGCTCCAGGTGCTGCATCGCGTGCGCGGCCCGATCGTCGGCGCCGACATCGTCGAGCTGCACCCGGGGCGCGATGTCAACGGCGTTACCGCCACGCTCGCGGCCAAGCTCGTCAAGGAGCTTGCCGCCCTCGCCGCGAAGGAAACCCTGTGATCAAGGTTCACCATCTCGAAAACTCCCGCTCCCAGCGCGTGCTCTGGCTGCTCGAGGAGCTGGGCCTGGATTATGAGGTCGTCCGCTACGCGCGCGACAAGAAGACGATGCTCGCGCCGCTGGAGCTCGCCCGCGTTCATCCGCTCGGCAAGTCGCCGGTGATCGAGGATGGGGCGCAGATCGTCGCCGAAACCGGCGCGATCGTCGAATATCTGGTCGAGAAGGGGGAGGGGCGCCTGGGACCGCCGGCCAATCGCGAGGCGATCCTGCGCTACCGCCACTTTCTCCATTATGCCGAGGGGTCGATGATGCCGCCCTTGCTGGCGCTGCTGGTCGTCAATCGGCTCGGCCTGTTGGGGAAGCCGGCGAAGAAGCCGCTGCTGGCGATGTTCGCGCGCCATCTCGACTGGCTGGAGAGCGAGCTGGCCGGGCGGCCCTGGTTCGCCGGCGAGGAATTCACCGCCGCCGACATCATGATGAGCTTCCCGCTCGAGGCGGCGCGGCAACGCGCGGGGCTGGACGCCTCGCGCCCGCATCTCACGGATTGGCTGGAGCGCATCCACGCCCGTCCGGCTTATGCCGAGGCGCTGAAGCGCGGCGGCCCCTACGCTTACGCCTGACGCCGGGCGCTGAGCGCGAGCTGGACGGCAAGCGCGCCCATCAGGGTGGCCGCGAACCAGCGCGCGGCGCGCCCGAGCCATTCGACATGACGCAAGCGCCCCGCCGTCTCGGCGGCGACGATCGCGATGACGATATTGACGACCGTGCCGGCCAGATCGAACCACAGGCCGAGGCAGAGGATCTGCAGCGCCGGGGCGGCGGCATGCGGCGACACGAATTGCGGCAGGAAGGCGAGGAAGAAGAGCGCCACCTTGGGGTTGAGCAGGTTGACCAGTGCCGCAGCGCGGAAAAGCCGCCAGCCGGTGACGGCCGGGCGTGCCGGTCCCTCGTTGCTGCCTCGATCGCGGATCAGAGAGAAAGCGATCCACAATAGATAAGCCGCGCCGATCCATTTCAGCGCATTGAACGCCGCCTGCGACGAAGCGAGAATCGCCGACAGGCCGACCACGGCGGCGAAGATATGGACCAGTGCGCCGGCGCCGACGCCGAGCGAAGCGATGATCCCGTCGCGCCGCCCGCCGCGCGCGGCGTTGGCGATGATGAAGGTCATGTCCGCGCCGGGCACCAGGTTCAGCGCTAGGCCCGCCGCCACGAAGGCGAGGAAGACCGGCCATTGCGGCAGCAATTCGATCCCGGCGATTTCGAGCATCCACCACCTCCATCGCCACGCTGGCAGCGCCCACCGTTGTGCGCAACGTCGAATGACGGTTGACTTTTCTCCGGCCAGCCGCCCCGATGCGGGCACTCAGTTCATGGGGGACAGGATGGCCGAGACCGAACGACGCGGCATGTCGCTGCAGATGAAGATGCTGGTCGGTTTTCTTGTCGGCCTTGTCTTTGGGCTCATCGTCCATTCGACTCAGGCGAACGCGCCGTGGGTGGCGTGGGTGACCTCGAACGTCACCGGCCCGATCGGCCGAATCTTCCTCAACCTGCTCTTCATGCTGGTCATTCCGTTGATTTTTTCCGCGCTCGTCGTCGGCATCGCCGAAATGGGCGACGTGCGCTCGCTAAAGCGCGTCGGCCTGAAGACGCTGGGCTACACTGTGCTGTTGTCGTCGATAGCCGTGCTGCTCGCGCTGGCCGCCGCTAATATCCTTCAGCCGGGGGCCGGAGTCGAGCGCGGCCGGGCCGAGGCGCTTATCGCCCAAGGCGGTGAGCGGGCCAGCCAGATTGTGGCCACCGCGCGCGAGCAGCAGGGGATCATCGACACCTTGGTCGCGATCATCCCGTCCAACGTCGTCGATGCGGCGGCAGACAACAATATTCTCGCGGTGATGTTCTTCGCGCTCGTGTTCGGGATCGGGTTGCTGCTGGTGAACACGCCCGCCGCCAACCGCCTCCAGGACGCAATCCAAGGTATCCTCGACGTGACGATGCGGCTGATCGGCATCGTCATCCGCATGGCACCGATCGCCATCTTCTGCTTCATGTTCGGTCTTGCCGCCACGTTCGGCTGGGAGTTGCTGGTCCGTCTCGCCGCTTATGTCGGCGTGGTTCTGCTCGTGCTCGGCGTCCACATGTTCGTAAGCTATCCGCTCGCGCTAAAATTCCTGGGCGGCAAGTCGCCGCTCCAGTTCTTCCGCGACGTGCAGGAAGCGATGGTGGTGGCCTTCTCGACCGCTTCGTCCAACGCCACTCTGCCGACCTCGCTGCGTGTCGCCGAGGAGAAGTTGAAGCTGCCGCCGCGGGTTTCGCGCTTCGTGCTGACGATTGGCGCGACCGCCAACCAGAACGGCACGGCCATCTTTGAGGGTATCACCGTCCTGTTCCTCGCTCAGTTCTTCGGCATCCATCTCGACCTTTGGGCTCAGGTGACCGTGCTCCTGATTTGCATCCTCGCCGGGATCGGCACGGCCGGCGTGCCGGCGGGGTCGCTGCCGGTGATCGCGATCATCCTCGCTTCGGTCGGAGTGCCCGCGGAGGGGATCGGGCTGATTCTCGGCGTAGACCGCCTGCTCGACATGTGCCGCACGACGCTCAACGTCACCGGTGACCTCGCGATCGCGACGATCGTGTCGCGGGACGAGGAGGATGCGGTCGCTGCGCCGGCCGCGACGGGCGACGCCGCCGCGGCCGAGGCGCATCCGAGCTAGGCCGGCTCCAGCTCGCGCTGCACGACCTTGTCGGCGAGCGTCCCGTTGAGCTCGGCGAGATGGTCGAACGCCGCTTCGTAGGTGGCGAGGCCCTGGCTCAGCGAGCGCAGCTCGGCGTCGAAGCCCTGCATCTCCGCCTCGGGCACCAGAGCCTCGACCGTGTCCCAGCGCGACCAGCCGGGCCGCGTGTCCATGCCGAGCATCTGGCCGCGCCGGCTGGCGATCGCCGAGGTGACGCGCGATGTGGCGTTGCTCGGCGCCGTCACTGTCACCTTCATCACCGGCTCGAGGAGATGCGGCTGCGCCTGGGCGAGGGCCTCGGACATGCCGATCCGGCCGGCGGTGCGGAAGGCGATCTCGGAGCTGTCGACGCTGTGATAGGAACCGTCGATCAGGGTCACCTCGACATCGACGACCGGGAAACCGAGCGGCCCTTTCACCGTCGCGTCGCGTACCCCGTCCTCGACCGCCGGAATCCACTGCTTGGGCACGACGCCGCCGGTGATCCGGTCGCCGAACTTGATGCCGCCGCCGCGGGTCAGCGGCTTCACCTCCAGCACCGTGTCGCCGAACTGACCATGGCCGCCGGACTGCTTCTTGTGCCGGCCACGCTGGGTCACGGTGCGGCGGATCGATTCCTTGTAGCCGATCGCCGGCGGGCGCGAATCGACCGCGACGCCATAGCGCCGTTTCAGCCGTTCGAGCGTGACCTTGAGATGCTCGTCATTGACGCCGCGCAGGCGCGTCTCGTGCATCGCCTCATCCTGTTCCCAGGTAAGGGCGGCGTCTTCCTCGGTGAGCTTATGCAACGCGGTTGAGAGGCGGACATCGTCCTTTCGGTCCCGGGTCGCGATGGCGAGCGCATAGTTGCGCGAGGGCTGGGGAACGTCCGGGGTCGGCCCGCCCGCGCCGAGCCAGCCGCCGGCCACGACCTCGTCCAGCTTGGCGATCGCGACGACCTCGCCGGCTTTGGCTTCGGGAAGCTTCGCGGTCTTCTCGCCCTGCACGGCGAAGAGGGTGCCGATCCGGACCTCGTCGCCATCGATCTTCAGTTCCGCGCCTTCCTTGAGCGCGCCGCCGAAGACGCGGGCATAAGCGAGCCGGCCCATCGCGCCGCCATTGTTGATCTTGAAGACGAAAGCGGACGGACCGGTCGCGCCGAGCCGCTCGGCGGTCGATGCCGGAGCCGGCGTCTCATGGCGCAATGTCTTGAGCAGCCGCCGGACGCCATGGCCGTTGGCGGCCGAGCCGAACAGCACCGGCACGATCTGGCCCGCGCCCGTCTCCTTGGCGAGATCGTCGAACACAGTCTGCCGGTCCGGCACCTCGTCCATCAGCAACTGTTCGAGCAGCACGTCGTCATGGTTGGAGAGCTGCTCCAGCATCTGGATGCGCTCGAGCTGCTCGCGGTCGGCTAGGTCGGCGGGAATATCGCGCTGCTCGGAGGGCTTGCCGGGCTGATAATAATAAGCCCGCTCCAGCGCGATATCGACGAAGCCGGTGACCTTCTCGCCGTCGCGGATCGGGATCCAGCGGGCGATCAGCGGCGACGCGCTCATCGGCTGCAACGCCTCCAGCAGGCCCTGGATCGAGCCCCGCGCCTGATCGATCCGGTTGACGAAGATCATGTGCGGGACGCCGAGCGCCTCCAGCTGCCGGAGCGTCGGCTCGGCGAGCAAGGCGCGATCGGGATCGGGATCGATGACGACGATGGCGAGATCGGCCGCCGCGACGCCCAGCGCGGCGTCGGCGGCGAAGCCGACCGATCCCGGCGCGTCGATCAGCGTGTAGCGATCGCCCATATAATCGAGGTGCATCAGGTTGAGCTCGGTCGAGCCGCCGCGCGCCCGGGCTTCGGGGCTGGCGTCGCCGATGCTCGACTTGTCGGCCACGCTCCCCTGACGGCCGATTGTCTCGGCCGCAAAAAGAAGGGCCTCGGCGAGGCTGGTTTTACCCGCCCCGCCGGGGCCCATGAGCGCGATCGTTCTGGCGCCTGAGGCTCTACCGGGCATGTATGTCTCCTTCGTCCGCCGGCGCGGTCCGCGAAGAAGACGCGGGCGCGCGCCTCATGGGAAACGTCCAGCTTCCTCCTCTCCGCGGCAAAGCGCAAGCCCCTCGCGACGCGACGCGCCCCTGTGCCGATCAGTCGATCCGCGTGTCCGGCCGCGCGAGCCAGCGGATCAGCGTCTGGCGCTGGCCCGGGTCATCGATGCCCTGAAAGCCCATGTCGGTTCCAGGAATCACCGCCAGGGGATCGGCGAGGAAGCCATCGAGCGCCTGTTCCGTCCAATGCGGCTGGCGGCGCGCGAAGGCCTGCAGGGCGGGCGAGTAGCGAAAGTCAGCCTCGCCCGCGACCGCGCGGCCGACAATGTTGTGGAGGGTCGGCCCAGCCGGGCTGTTGCGGCCTGGTGCGAGCGAGTGACAGGCGACGCAGCGGCGAAACAGGCGGGCGCCCTCGGATTCGGGTGCGGTCGCCGGCTGCACGGCCAGCATGGCGACGACGAGCAGCGCGGCGATCACCTGCGGCTCGTATCCACCACCATGATGCGGTCGAGGCCCGATTCCGGCAGCAAGATCTGACCGGGCCGGCCGAGGATTTGCCGCACATTGCTGTTCGGCCCGGTGCCTGGATAACGAGTCCAGCGCTCGTTCGCCGGATCGAAGGCGAGGGTCGCATTGCCGGCGAAGTCGGTGATCCAGACGAAGTCGCGGTCATCGACATAGACAGCATAGACGCGCGGGGCCTCGCCCTCGGGTCGCCAACTCCGCCATTCGCGGGTCGTCGGGTTGTAGCGGGTGAGCTGGCCGCCATTCCATTCGGATATCCAGAGATTGCCCCGGCTGTCCGCCCAGACCCGGCGGGCGCCCTGGTTCGGGGTCGGCGGCTCGATGATCGTCGCCGCGCCGGTTGCCCGGTTTATCCGCGCGAGATGGCTGCCTGCGAGCGAGACATAATAGATGTCGCCGGATGGCGTCGCCGCGATGCCATAAGGTCCGCGTCCCTCAGGGTCGCGCCAGACGCGCATCTCGTTGGTCTGTGGATCGAGCCGGCCGTAGACGCCGGTCTGACCGGTGAACCAGATCACGCCGTCGCGATCGAAGGCGGCGGTGTTCAGGTTCGAATCCGGAAATTCGGCCGGCAGTGGCCACGTGCGGACGGCATCGGTGCGCGGATCGACCCGGACGATCGCGTTCAGACCGCCATCGGTGATCCAGGCCGCCCCGTCCGGCCCCATGATTACGCCGTGCGGCGCCGAGCCTTCGCCCAGCCGCACCTCGCGGACCTGGCCGTTGGCGGGATTCAGGATGCCGAGCGTGCCGCGCCGCTGCCCCGTGTACCAGATCAGCCCGTCCGGCCCCGGTGCGACATCATGCGGCCGGCTGCCGCGCGGCACTTCGAACACCCGCACATTGGCCGGCAGATCGGCGCGCGGCGGCGCGCGCTCGGGCCGGGCCTGCGCCGGAGGCTGCCCGGCCGGCGGCTGTGCGAGGGCGGGAACGGCACTCATTGCGATGGCGGCGGCGATGGCGCGACGAAGCATGATATCCTCTCCTTTCGCTTGCCAAAACGCATGGCCAAGCGGGTGGCTGCGAGGCAAGCCCCTTTGCTTGCCGCAGCGCAGCATGTCGCTTACATCCGGTCTATGACATCGACGAACGACATCAGGCGCGGATTTCTCGAATTTTTCGCGGAGGAAGGGCATCGCGTCGTGCCTTCGGCGCCGCTCGTGCCGCAGAACGACCCGACCCTGATGTTCGTCAATGCCGGCATGGTGCCGTTCAAGAACGTCTTCACCGGCCTTGAGACGCGGCCTTACTTGACCGCAGCGTCGTCGCAGAAATGCGTACGGGCGGGCGGCAAGCATAACGATCTCGATAATGTCGGCTATACCGCCCGCCATCTCACCTTCTTCGAGATGCTCGGGAATTTCTCGTTCGGCGACTATTTCAAGGAGCGGGCGATCGATCTCGCATGGCGGCTGCTCACCAAGGATTTCGGCCTGTCGCCCGATCGCCTGACGGCGACAGTTTATCATACCGACGACGAGGCCTGGAACCTCTGGAGGAAAATCGCGGGGCTGCCCGACGAGCGGATCATCCGCATTCCGACCAAGGACAATTTCTGGGCGATGGGCGACAATGGCCCCTGCGGACCCTGCTCGGAGATATTCTTTGATCACGGCCCGTCGGTGCCGGGCGGCCCACCCGGCAGTCTTGATGAGGACGGCGACCGGTTCGTCGAGATCTGGAACCTCGTGTTCATGCAATATGAACAGGAGGACAATGAGATCGTCCGCGACCTGCCCAAGCCCAGCATTGACACCGGCATGGGGCTGGAGCGGATCGCGACCGTGCTACAGGGCGTCCATGGCGTCTTCGAGACCGACACCTTCCGCGAGCTGATCGGCGTCTCCGCCGAGCTGACGGAGACGGCCGAAGATATCGTCAGTCACAAGGTGATCGCCGATCACCTCCGTTCCTCTGGCTTCCTGATCGCCGACGGCGTTCTGCCGTCGAACGAGGGCAGGGGCTATGTGCTGCGGCGGATCATGCGCCGGGCGATGCGTCACGCCCATTTGCTCGGCGCGAAAGAGCCACTGATGCATCGGCTCGTGCCGGCGCTCGTCGCCGAGATGGGCGGCGCCTATCAGGAGCTGGTCCGCGCCCAGCCGCTGATCGAGGAGACGCTGAAGCTGGAGGAGACGCGATTCCGCCAGACGCTGGCGAACGGCCTGAGGCTACTCGACGAGGCGACCGGCTCGACGAAGCCTGGCGACACGCTTCCCGGTGCAACGGCGTTCAAGCTCTACGACACGTTCGGCTTTCCCTACGACCTCACCGAGGATGCGCTGCGGGCCCAGGGCTATGGCGTCGATCGGGCCGGCTTCGACGCGGCGATGGCCGAGCAGAAGGCGAAGGCCCGCATTGCCTGGAAGGGCTCGGGAGCCAAGGCGAGCGAGGATGTCTGGTTCGACATCGCCGAGCAGCATGGCGCAACCGAGTTCACCGGCTATCTCGGCCATGAAGGCGAAGGGGTGGTGATCGCGATCGTCAAGGACGGCGCGCAGGTCGGCGAGGCGAAGGAGGGCGGCGAGGTCGTCATCCTCACCAACCAGACGCCCTTTTACGGCGAGAGCGGCGGCCAGATCGGCGACACCGGCACGATCCGTTCGGATGACGGTCTCGACGCCGAAGTGACCGAAACAACGAAGCCGCTCGGCAAGCTCCACGCCCATCATGCGGTGATCCGCAAGGGTGGAGTGAAGATCGGCGATGCCGTTCATCTCGATGTCGACGCGGAGCGGCGGACCAAGGTGCGCGCCAATCACAGCGCCACTCACCTGCTGCACGCGGCGCTGCGCAAGCGGCTCGGCGGCCATGTGACCCAGAAGGGCAGCCTCGTCGCGCCGGACTATTTCCGCTTCGATTTCTCGCACCCCAAGCCGATGACGCGCGAGGAGATCGAACTGGTCGAGGCGGACGTGAACCGGCTGATCCGCGAGAACGCCCCGGTCGGCATCCGGCTGATGAGCATGGACGCCGCGCTGGAGGCGGGCGCGATGGCCCTGTTCGGCGAAAAATATGGCGACGAGGTCCGCGTCCTCTCCATGGGAACGGAGGATGACGGCGTCTATTCGGTCGAGCTGTGCGGCGGCACCCATGTCAATGCGCTGGGCGACATCCAATTGCTCAAGATCACCGGCGAGAGCGCGGTCGCGGCGGGCGTCCGCCGGATCGAGGCGCTGACCGGCGAGGCGGCGCGCCGCTGGCTGCTCGGGCGCGAGGACCGGCTCAGGGAGGCCGCTGCGACGCTCAAGGCTTCGCCCGAAGAGGTGCCGGCGCGGGTCGCCGCTTTGGTCGAGGAGCGCCGCCGGCTGGAGCGCGAGCTTGCCGATGCGAAGAAGGCGCTGGCGCTCGGCGGCCGCGGCAAGGCTGAAGCGGCCGGCCCCGAAAGGGTCGCCGGCATCAACTTCCTTGGACAGGTGACGCAAGACCTCGATCCAAAATCCCTGCGAGGCTTGGTCGACGATGGAAAGGCTCGGATCGGGTCGGGCGTTTATGCCCTGATTGCGGTCAATGACGGCCGAGCGACCGTCGCGATCGGAGTCACCGAGGATCTGATGGCGAGCATCAGCGCCGTCGATCTCGTCCGCAAGGCGGTCGAGACGGTCGGTGGGCAAGGCGGTGGCGGCCGGCCCGACATGGCGCAAGGCGGCGGGCCGGACGGCTCGAAAGCGACAGAGGCATTGGCGGCCGTGCGCGCCGCGCTGGAAGCTCAGCCGGTCGGGACCGCCTGAGCGCTTCGCATTTTCCTACAGGGCAGTTTGTCGACTATGATTTCGGCTGCTCTTTCTCACTGTCGGTAGGCGCGATTCGCAAGGTGCGCTGCGGGGGCGCCGGAAAAAACCGAACGCACCTGTCGGAGTTGTCAGGTTTACCCCTGCGGCGCCGCGTCTCGCAGCCGGGTGCCGAGCTGCGCCGGCTCCTGCTCCAGCTCGCCCATCTCCATGATCTGCGCGCGCAGCTCGGCGCGCTTCTCGTGGATCGAGGCGATGACCGGGCCCATCGCCAGGCCGAGATCGACCAGCACTGCCTCGGAAAGCTGCAGCGAGCTTTCCAGTGTCTCCGGCACCGCGTCGGTCGCACCGGCCTTGTAGAGCTCGGCGGCGTGAGCCGGGTCGCGGGCACGGGCGACGATGGTGAGATCGGGATAGGCGGCGCGAACGCGGCGGGTGAGGCGGCGGGTCAGCACTGGATCGTCCATCGTCAGCACGAGCGCGCTCGCCTGGTCGAGGCCGATCCGGTCGATCAGCTCCGGCCGGGCGAGGTCACCGAACATGATCGCCGCGCCTTCCCGGCGCGCCGCGGCGACCGCGTCCGGATCGGAATCGACCGCGACATAGGCGCGGCCGTGCGCGGTCAGCATCTCCGCCACCAGCCGGCCGACCCGGCCATAGCCGATGATCACCGTCCGAGCTTCGCCGCCCTCCGCCGGCTTGTGGGCCATCGTCTCGTCATCGACGCGCCGGGCGGCGACCTGACCCAGACGGGCGAGCAGGGGCGTCACGGTGAGGCCGATCGCGGTGACGATCTGCCAGAAGGCGGCGGTTTCGCGCCCGATCAGCCCCGCCGCCGCGGCCGCCGCGAGCACGATCAGGGTGGTTTCCGACGGCGAGGCCATGATCACGCCCGTCTCGGCCGCCACTGCCGGCCGCGCCCCGTTCAGCCGCAGCAGGAGTCCCGTGACCAGCGCCTTGACCGCCAGCACGCCGACCAAAGCGGCGAGCAAGGCGGGCCAGTGGGCGAGCACGAAGCGCAGATCGACGCTCATCCCGACCGTGATCAGGAACACGCCGAGCGCGAGACCCCGGAAGGGCGCGGTGATCACCTCGACCTCGTCATGATAGTCGGTCTCGGCGATCAGGACGCCGGCGACGATCGCACCGACGATCGGCGACAGGCCCACGGCGAGGGTGGCCAGGCTTCCGGCGATGACGACCAGTAGGCTGACCGCGAGGAACAATTCCGGGCTCTTGGTCCGCGCCGCCTGAGCGAACAGGCGCGGCAGGAGCAGGCGACCGAGGACCAGCATCGCCGCGACGACCACCGCTCCCAGCGCGGCCGTTTGGGCGAGATCACCCCAGCCCGCGCCGGCCTGCGGGGCCAGGGCGCCGAGCGCGAAGATGATCGGCACGATCGCCAGATCCTCGAACAGCAACATCGCCAGCGCCGAGCGCCCGACCGGGCTGGTCGTCCCGACCAGCGGCAGGACGAGGGCGGTCGAGGACAGGGCCAGCGCGAGGCCCAGCGCGATGGAAGCAGGGACGCTGTTGCCGAGCGTCAGCAAGCCCGCTCCAATCAGCACCGCGGCCAGCAGCAACTCCGCCGCGCCGACGCCGAACACCAGCCGGCGCATGCCCCATAGCCGGCGGAAGCTTAGCTCCAATCCGATCGAGAAGAGGAGCAGGATGATACCGAACTCGGCGAACGGCCCGATCGCCGCGGGATTGGAGATGGTGATGTAGCGGAGCCAGGGCTGCTCCGCCGCCATCGCGCCAAGCCCGGCCGGTCCGACAAGCACGCCGACCAGGATGAAGCCGATCACCGGGCTGATCCGGAAACGGGCGAAGGCCGGGATCACGACGCCCGCCGCGCCGAGGATCACCAGCGCGTCGGAAAGGCCGGAAGTCGCGAAATCGGGCGGGTGCAT
>NZ_JBQTIN010000093.1:0-17656 GCF_052388015.1 Sphingosinicella sp. | reverse complement strand
AAATCGTTGTCGCCCCAGCGCACGCGCGGCCCGATCGAGAAGATCGTGTTGTCGCCGTCGCGCAGGATGAGGTCGGCGGCGATGTCGCCGACCAGCCCCTCATGCCCGCCGATCCCCTGTCGAAGCTCGCCGCGGAGGCGGAAATTGTCGCCGATGAAGACCTGGGCGAAGCCGCCCGCCTCCACCGTCAGCCCGACATCGCCGACCGGCGCGCCGACATCGTCTTCCTCGCGCTTCGCGATCAGCTGCACCGCCGGGCCGATGTTGAACGCGCTGTCCTGCCCAAGCAGGCCGAAGCCGGTGCTGTCGTCCGGCGCGCCGAAGGGCATCGGCCGGCCTTCGCGCCGCAGCCCGAACCGGGGCAGCGGGAAGATAGCGTAACTGTCCGCTCCGTAATATTCGGGCGCGATCTGCACGCCCATGCCCAGCGTCACCGTTCGGCCCCGTCCCTCCTGCGCGACAACGGGAGCGGCGAATGACGTCGTGACCAAAGCGGCGGCGAAGATGCGGGCGGTCACTTTGCTCATGGCGGCCTCAACGGGTCGGTCATCGTTTCGTTGCCGAAGCTTCACGAAAATCGTGCCAGCGCGGCGGCCGCGCCACAAGTTCATTCGAATTCCAGGATCACTGCATCGACGGCTAAGCTGTCGCCCGGTTGCGCGGCCAGAGCCTTCACCGTCCCGGCCTTCTCCGCGCGCAGGATATTCTCCATCTTCATCGCCTCGACCACCGCCAGCGGCTGCCCGGCCTCGACCCGGTCGCCTTCCCTGACATCAAGCCGCGTGAGCAACCCCGGCATCGGGCAGATCAGATATCTGGACAGGTCGGGCGGGGCCTTCTCGATCATGTGCCGCGAAAGATCGGCGACATGGGCGGGAAGCACCTGCAGCCGGTGCGCCGCGCCGCGCGTCGTCAGCCGCCAGCCCGTCCGGTCCCGCGCGACGCGAAGCGCGAAGGATTGGCCATTGGCGGACGCGCGCGCGGTCCGCTCGCCCGGTTTCCATTCCAGCACGCCGGTAACAAGCTCGCCATCGACCAGCGCGCCGCCCTCCTGAAGCGTGACCGCGAAGCTTTCCGCGCCCTCCCGCACGACCCAGTCGCAGGGCACGTCGACAGGATCGCCCAGCTGCCCCGAAGCCCTTCGGGCGCGGCCATATTCGGTGAACGCCATGCCGGCGGCGACGGCGGCGAGGCCGCGGCGCAAGCCGGGCTCGGCCGGCGCGCCATGGAAGCCGTCCGGATATTCCTCGGCGATGAAGCCGGTCGTGATCGCCCCGGACCGGAAGCGCGGATGCTGCATCAAGGCCGACAGGAAATCGATATTGTGGCCGATGCCGTCGATCTCGAACTCATCGAGCGCCGCGATCTGGGCATCGATCGCCGCCTCGCGCGCCGGCGCCCAGGTGATGAGCTTGCCGATCATCGGATCGTAGAACATCGAGACCTCGCCGCCCTCGGCGACGCCGTCGTCGACGCGCGTGCGCCCGGCCTCGTCGTGCCGCTCGGCCGGCCGTTGATATCGCACGAGCCGCCCGGTCGACGGCAGAAAGCCGCGATAGGGGTCCTCGGCATAAATCCGCGTCTCGACCGACCAGCCGGTGAGGCTGATATCCTCCTGGCTGAGGGCCAGCGTCTCCCCCGCCGCGACCCGGATCATCTGCTCGACCAGGTCGAGCCCGGTCACCATCTCGGTCACCGGATGCTCGACCTGGAGCCGGGTGTTCATCTCGAGGAAGTAGAAGCTCTCGCCGCTCGGATCGGCGCCGGAGACGATCAGCTCGACGGTGCCGGCCGAATGGTAACCGACGGCCCGCGCCAGCGCGACCGCCTGCTCGCCCATCGCCTGACGCATCCTCGGCGTGACGAACGGCGACGGCGCCTCCTCGACCACCTTCTGGTGCCGGCGCTGGATCGAGCATTCGCGCTCGCCAAGATAGACGATATTGCCGTGCCGGTCGCCCAGCACCTGGATCTCAATATGGCGCGGGTCCTCGATGAACTTTTCGATGAACACCCGATCGTCGCCGAAGCTCGCCAGCCCCTCGCGCTTGGTGGCCTCGAAGCCCTCGCGAACGTCCTGTTCGGAATATGCCAGCCGCATACCCTTACCGCCGCCGCCGGCCGAAGCCTTCATCATCACCGGAAAGCCGATCTCCGTCGCGATCCTCACCGCCTCGTCGGTGTCGGCGATTTCACCAAGATAGCCGGGAACGACATTGACCCCCGCCTCCCTGGCGAGCTTCTTCGACTGAATCTTGTCGCCCATCGCCGCGATCGCGTTCGGGGGCGGGCCGATAAACGCGATCCCGGCCGCCTCCAGCGCCTCGACGAAGCTCGCCCGCTCGGAGAGGAAGCCGTAGCCCGGATGGACCGCGTCGGCGCCCGTCGCCTTGCAGGCGTCGATGATCAGCTCGGCCTTGAGATAGGAGTCCGCCGCCGGCGCCGGGCCCAGCCTGACGCTCTCATCCGCCAGCTTCACATGCGGCGCGCGCGCGTCGGCATCCGAATAGACGGCGACCGTCCCGATCCCCATCCGCCTGGCGGTGCGGATCACCCGGCACGCAATCTCGCCCCGGTTCGCGATCAGGATTTTCGAAAACAACGCTGTCCCCTGTTATTGCCGGGCTTGATTGCAAGCTAAGCAGTGCCGGGATCAAGCCCGGGATGGCAGAATGAGGCTGGCGGCTATTGCTCTTGCTGCCGGCCGCCCAGCTGCTCGATGCGCTGGCGCGTCACGGTCGCCCGGCAGGCGGAATAGGACATCGGCTCCATGCTGCCGCCGCGCGCCTCCTGATAGCCTTGCCAGGTGCAATGCTGGTCGCGGAACGTGATCCAGGCGCGCTGGGCGGCGCGCAGCACCATCTCATAGCCCGGCCGGGTATCGCTGCGCCGCTCGCCCGGGCTCCGCGCGCGATCGGCGGTCTGGGCGCCCGACATCGTTTCGCGCCAGACCTGGTTGAGCTCGAGATCGGCACGCTCGAAGTCGATCTGGGCGCAGAAGTTCATGTCCATCTGGTTCTGCGGATCGTTGCAATTGTGCTCGCGCGCCTCGGCGTCGAGCGCCGGCGTCGAGACCTGGAAAGCAAGCGCCAGCAACAGGGTCATCGTCATGGCCGTCCTCCCCTCGGACGGCGACCATCAACACCCGTTCGCGCGGCTGCGCAAGCGGCTCAGCTTACCGGCGCGCAGGTCTCCCCGGCCGCCTGGAGACGGCGGCAGATGTCGACGGCGCCCGGGCCGCTGGCGCGCAAGCGATAGAGCGTGCGGTCTCCCGACCGCACCGGCACGATCCCGTGCGAAAGCGGCGCGAGATAGCGGAAGCGGGCCGAAAGCGCGGTCCAGGCGCGGTTCGCCGCCGCCTCGCTGGAAAAGGCGCCGAGCTGGACCGTCGGCCCGGCCGCGGGCGCCGGGCGCGCGGGCTGCGTCGGAGCCGGCCGCGCGGGAGCCGTCTGACCATTCTGCGTCGCGCTGCTTTGGCCGCCTTGCTGGCTCACCGGGCCGGCGCCCTGCCGGGCGACAGGCGCCTCCGCGAGCCGGTTCGTGTCGATCTGCCCCTGCGGTTGCGCGCCCTCGCTGGCGGCGATCGCGGTGTCGCCCTCGCCCTGCACGTTCATGCCGCCGGGATCGACGGGCCGGACCTTATAGTCGCCCTCGGGCGCGGCGATGATCTCGCCGTTGCCGCCCGGACGGTTGCGGTTGCCGAGCCAGAACAGGCCGCCGACGATCAGGCCGATCGCGAGCAGGCCGATGATCAACGCCGCCAGCAGCTTGGCGAGCGACGGCCCGTCGCCATCGCCATCCTCCTCGACCGCCTCCAGCCAGGGCAGCCGGTCCTCGTCGGCGCGATCGGCATCGTCGTCGATCCGCTCCGCCTCGGTCAGCTCGATCTCATCCTCATCCCCGCGACGCCTCGGCATCAGCTCATCTCCTCGGCCGCCTCCACGCCCATCAGGGAGAGGCCGTTCCTGACAATTTGCCCGATCGTTTCGGCAAGCGCCATACGCGCGCGTGTCAAATCGGGATTCTGTGCCAGGAGGAAACGTTTTTCGGGATCGTCGTTACCCTTGTTCCATTGGGCGTGGAACGCGGCGGCGAGGTCGCCGAGATAGAAAGCGATCCGGTGCGGCTCGTGCGCCGCCGCCGCGCCTTCGACGATGCGCGGGAACTGCGCGGCGAGCTGGACCAGCGCCAGCTCGTCCGCGTCGAGCAACGACAGCTCGGCCCGATCCGGCAGCACCATCCCCTCCGCCGCCGCCTTGCGCTGCAGCGAGCGGACGCGCGCATGGGCATATTGGACGTAGAAGACCGGATTGTCCTTCGACGCCTCGACAACCTTGGCGAAGTCGAAATCCATCTGGGCGTCGGCCTTGCGGGTCAGCATGGTGAAGCGCACGACGTCCTTGCCGACCTCGTTCACGACATCGGCGAGGGTGACGAAATTGCCCGCCCGCTTGGACATCTTCACCGGCTCGCCGGCGCGCAGCAGGCGGACCATCTGGACGATCTTGATGTCGAACGGCGTCTTGCCTTCGGTCAGCGCCGCGACCGCCGCCTTGATCCGCTTGCACGTCCCGGCATGGTCGGCGCCCCAGATGTCGATCAGCTGGTCGGCCGATTGCGCCTTCTGGAAATGGTAAGCGAGGTCGGCGCCGAAATAGGTCCAGCTCCCGTCCGACTTCCGGATCGGCCGGTCCTGATCGTCGCCGAATTGGGTCGCGCGGAACAGCGGCAGCTCGACCGGCTCCCAATCCTCCGGCGTCTCGCCCTTCGGCGCCTCCAGCATCCCGTCATAGACGAGGCCGCGCTCGCGCAGCCACGCCTCGGCCGCTTCCGGCTTCCCCGCCGCCTGCAACTCGGCCTCAGATGAAAACAGGTCGTGATGGATGCCGAGCAAGGCGAGGTCGGCCTTGATCAGCTCGATCATCGCCGCGACCGTCTCGCGCCGGAACAGCGCCAGCCATTCGCCCTCCGGCTTGCTGACGAACGCGTCGCCATGATGCGTCGCGAGCCGGTGCGCGATCGGAACCAGATAGGCGCCCGGATAGAGACCCTCGGGGATCTCGCCGATCTCCTCGCCGAGCGCCTCGCGGTAGCGGAGATGCACCGAGCGGGCGAGCATATCGACCTGCGCTCCCGCGTCGTTGACATAATATTCGCGGATCACCTTGTGCCCGGCATATTCGAGCACCGACGCCAGCGCGTCCCCTACCACCGCGCCGCGGCAATGGCCCATATGCATCGGCCCGGTCGGGTTGGCCGAAACATATTCGACATTGACCGTCTGGCCGCCGCCCATCTCCGAGCGGCCGTAATCCGCGCCCTCGGCGAGGATCGTCGCCAGCTCCGCCTCCCAGACGGAGCGCGCGAGCCGCAGGTTGATGAACCCCGGTCCCGCCACCTCGGCGCTCTCGACCTCGTCCGCCGCACCGAGCTTCGCCGCGATCGCCTCTGCGAGCGCGCGCGGACTCATGCCCGCCCCCTTGGCCAGCACCATCGCCGCATTGGTGGCGAGATCGCCATGCGCCGGATCGCGCGGCGGCTCGACCGCGACCGCCCCGCGCTCGATGCCGCGCGCCAGCACGCCCTCGCTTTCGAGGGCGTCGAGCGCATCGTTCACATGCGCGGCGAAACGGGCGTAGAGCGTCACCTGATCTTCCAACTTGGAGCGAGGCGCGGCTCTAGCCGAGCAGCGCGCGAATGAACAACCCCGCCGCCACCAGGCAGGCAACGGTTCGGACGTGGTTCCAGAGCGTCCAGCGGTCCAGATAATGCCGCCACAGCGCCTCATTGTCCGCCGCCGGATCGGCCCTGTCGATCCGGTTGTTGAGCGGCACGTTCCAGACCATCGTCACGACGATGCTGCCCACGAGATAAGCGAGCGCGCCGCCGATCAGCCAAAGCGATGCCGGCGTCCAGCGGACGAGGCCAAACACGCCCAGGCCGGCTGCGAGCAACGCGGTGCCGAAGAACACCGGCATGAACAAGGAGCGCAGGATCACGCGGTTGATCGCGACCATCGCCGCCATCCCCTCCGCCACCGGCCGCTCGCCCAGTGCCCGCATGACGAAGGTCGAGAAAGCGAAGAACAGCCCGCCGATCAGCGCGCTGCCCAGGGCGGCAGCGATGATGAGGGTCGCGATGAGGCTCATACCCGACTCCAATGCCCCTGCGAGATTTGGACCGTCAGGTCAGCGCGCGCAAGGAGTCGGGCGCCGCGCCCGCTCCCATGATCTCGGCATGGCGGCGGATCGCGTAACGGTCCGTCATCCCGGCGACGAAATCGCCGATCTTGCGCAGTGTGGCGACGGGTTCGGCCGAGCGCGGTCGCCAGCCTTCGGGCAGCAGCGAAGGATCGGCACGATAGGCGTCGAACAATTCGGCCAGCACCCGCTGCGCCTCGCGCCGCACTTCGCGGACCGGCGCCGCGTCATACATGTGCACATAGAGGAAAGCCTTGAGCGCCCGCTCCTCCGCCGCCAGCTCGGCCGAAAAGCCGGCCAGCGGTCGCCCCGCCGCGCGCACTTCGTCGACCGAACGAATGCCGGCGCAGCGCCACCGCGTCTCGGCCAGCACATCGTTGACCATGGTGCCGATCAGGTCCCGGATAAGCTCCGGAACAAGCCGTTTAGGTTTAATTTCCGAATGACGTTTCGTGACTGCCCGCCACGCCTGCGCAACGATCGGCACGGCCAGCGCGTCCTCCAGCGTGAACAGCCCGGCGCGGAGCCCGTCGTCGATGTCGTGATTGTCGTAGGCGATATCGTCGGCGATCGCCGCGACCTGCGCTTCCAGACTTGGCCAGCTGTCGAGATCGAGCGCGAACTCCGCGTCCGCCTCGGCCAGCGCCCAAGGCAGCCGCCCCGCGACCGGCCCGTTATGCTTGGCGAGCCCCTCCAGCGTCTCCCAGCTGAGGTTCAGCCCCGGAAAACGCGGATAGGGGCTTTCCAACCGGGTCAGCGTCCGGATCGTGTGCGCATTATGGTCGAAGCCGCCCGCTTCGGCCATCGCCGCCTGAAGCACATCCTCCCCGGCATGACCGAAGGGCGGATGGCCGATGTCGTGGGCGAGGCAGAGCGCCTCGGCGAGGTCCTCGTTGAGGCCCAGCGCCCGCGCCATCGTCCGCCCGATCTGCGCGACCTCGAGGCTGTGGGTCAGGCGGACGCGGAAGTGATCGCCGTCCGGCGCGACGAAGACCTGCGTCTTGTGGCGCAGACGGCGGAATGGCACCGAATGGATGATCCGGTCGCGGTCGCGCTGGAACGCGTCGCGCGGGCCGCGGCTAGTTCGATCGTCTTCCGCGTGAAGACGACCTCTGCTCAGGTGCGGATTGGTTGCGAGAGGTCCGAGCGTCATTGCCATTCGCGCGCCGCTCTATCGTGGATGGGTTGCGGTTGGAACGATCGTTGGCGGCGGTGCGGCTGTTGCGGCCCGTGGCACCAGTCCGCGTCGGTTCGGCGCGGGCATTGCGCGCATTGGCGCCGGTCCGGCTGGTCTCGGCGCGGTTCCGCGCGTTGCGCGAGCCGGCCCCCGCCCGGGTTTCCTCGGTGCGCGCACGCGCCGAGCGGGACGAGGATGCCGCACGGGTTTCCTCGTTCCTGCCGCGTCCGGCGCGGGACGAGGCAGCGGTCCGCTGCGCCTCGGTCCGGCCGCGCGTCCCGGATGCGCCCGTCCGCCGCTCCGGCGCCGGGCGCGCGGTGCTTGCCGATCCGGTGGCGGCAGGCAGTCGCTCCACCGCCTGCCCGGCGGCGCTCGACCAGGGCACCGCCTCGATGCCGCGCGGGCGCAGCTGGTTGACGAACGCCTGCGCGTCGCGTGATGATCCGAACGGGCCGACGAGCAGGCGGCCCGGCGTCGTCCAGCCCTGCATCCCGTTGAGGAGCGTCGGCGCACGCCCGCGCAGCCGGCGGAGCTCGCCGGCCATGCTCGAGCGCTCGATATTGCCGGCGACCTGCACCCAGTGCCGGCTCGGCGCCGGCGTGACGGGGCTTGCCGCGCGGCGTGGCGCCGGGGGCGGCGACACAGCCTGGCCCGGCGCTGCGGGCGACAATGTGAGTGTGCCGGGCTGATCCCACAGATCGTTCACCACCATCGCGATGTCCCCGAGCGCCGAGTTGCGCCGGTCGGACGGGGCAGGGATCGCGGGCGGCGGGGGCGACCGCGGAGTCAGGGAAAAGCCGGGCGCGGCGATGACGTCTCCCGGCCGCACCCCGGCGAGAATCGACGCGTCGATGCCGCTTGAAGGACTTGCCGGCTCGGCCGGCGGCGAAGCGGCTTGCGCCTCGAAGAAAGGCGCCGGACTCTCCTCCGCCGGAGCGGCCGGCTCTTCCACCACGGGCGGCGGAGCGAAGCGCGAACTGGTGGGCGCGGCCTGTGCCAGCGGTGCAACATCGGTCTGCGTCGGCGCGGGGCGCGTCGCGCGTATCGGGGTGCGCAGCTCGCCGTTCGGGCCCGGGACGAGATAGGGGCGCAGGCGCTCGGTCCGGGGCTCGGTCGTCGCGACCTGCCGCCGCTCCGAAGGCGCGGCGACCGCCGCGCGCTCGATCGGCGAGCTGGCGCGCGGCTGACGGCGCAGGCCCGGCCGTTCGTCACGCCGCGATCGTTCATCAGCGGCGGCCGGCGGCGCGGGGGGTCGCGCGGGTCCGCCCGCCAGCGCCAGCGCGCCGGGATCGGGCGTCGTGTCGATATTGGCGGCATATTGCGCCCGGCCGTCGCTCGGAAAGATTCCCAGGTGAACCGCCATCGCCCGCTGCGCCGGAGAAAGCGCCGGCAGCCGGCCGAGGAAGGGCGCCATCGCCTCCGCGGTGTCGATCGGCCCGGCGCCGGCGGCCACCCGCGCCGCGCCGGCCGCATCGCCGGTGAGCGCCAGCACGAAGGCCTGGGTGCGCCAGCCGGCACGATCGTTGCGGCGGATCTGGGGTTCGAGCAATCTCAGCGCCGGCTCGCGCTGGCCGCTGATCGCCAGCGACAAAGCCAGCCGCCGCCGGGTCTCGTCATTGTCGCGGCGGCGCAATGCCAGCGCATAGTCACGCTGCGCCGCGCGCGGATCGCCGAGGAGATCGTGGGCGAGGCCGCGGTCGGCCGCGACTTCCTCCTCCGGCGCGCCCAGCCCCTGCGCCTCGGCGAACAAGGTGAGCGCCGCGCGCGGCTGGCCGAGCAAGGTCATCGCCGTCGCCATGCCGGCCTTGATCCGGGCGTCGCGCGGCGAAACCTCGTCGGCGCGCGAGAAGAAGGTCAGCGCCGCCTGCGCGTCGCCCATCGCCAGCGCCGCCCGGCCGGAATCGACCAGTGCCGCGATATCGTTGGGGTTCGAGCCGACATTGGTAAGGTTGCGGCGCAAGTCGGCGCCCGCGTCCGGCGCGGGGATCGGCTGGACAATGCCATAGCCTTGCGGCTGCGCCATGGCCGGCTTCGCCGCCAATATCATCGAGCACGCCAGCAGCCTCAGGCCCCGGCGCGCTCCCCGCCGCGTCGATGAAGTCATGAAACGATCAAAGAGGGCCGCGGCTGTCTCGGCAATGACTGGTGCTGCGCGCTGCGGCGAGCCGGTGCGCAGGGGCGATGAACGCGCAAATTACTGATTGTTCTGCCGGTTCAGGAAGCGCGGGATGTCGAGCGGCTCGCGGCCGGTGCGCAGCCGCGGTCCGTCCGGCGTCTCTTCCTCATCGACCTGCGCCTTGGCGGCGCCGCGGGCGATGTTGGACATCCGCTCGAACAGGGTGCCGCCCTGCGGCCGCGCCGCCGGCTCCTCGCGGGTCAGCCAGCTGCGCGAGCCCGGCGCCGCCTCTCCGGCGATTTCGGGTATTTCGGCCGCCGCTTCCTCGGCCGCCAGCTCCTCGCCAAGCAGCAGCTCCTCCTCCGCCGTCACGGGCTCGGCCGGCTGGTCGAGCGTCAACTCGTCGGTCAGCTCCAGCTCGGCCGCCTGGGCGGCCGGCTCGGGCGGCGTCAGGACGAGTGGCTCAGGCGCGGCCTCTGCAACGGCGGGCGTTTCGATCGCCGGGGTGGTCGTCGCAGGCGCGGCCTCGGCCGCCTGGCGCGCGCCCGGGAAGGCGAACACCTTCGCCTGCAGCGGCGTCGCCTGGGTCGCCTCGTCGACGTCGATGCCGGTGGCCACGACCGAGACCCTGATCTTGCCGTCGAGATCGTTGTTGAACGCCGAGCCCCAGATGATGTTCGCATCGGGATCGACCAGCTCCTTGATATGGTTGGCCGCCTCATCGACCTCCATCAGGCGCATGTCGTCGCCGCCGGTGATCGAGATGATGACGCCCTTGGCGCCCTTCATCGAGACGCCGTCGAGCAGCGGGTTGGCGATCGCCTTCTCCGCCGCCTCGATGGCGCGATTGTCGCCCAGCGCCTCGCCGGTGCCCATCATCGCCTTGCCCATCTCGCTCATCACCGAGCGGACGTCGGCGAAATCGAGATTGATCAGGCCCGGCATGACCATCAAATCGGTGATGCCGCGCACGCCCTGCTGCAGCACCTCGTCCGCCATCTGGAACGCCTCCTTGAAGGTGGTGTTCGGATTGGCGATGCGGAACAAATTCTGGTTCGGGATGACGATCAGGGTATCGACATGCTGCTGCAGCTCGTCGATCCCCGCCTCGGCCGAGCGCGCCCGGCGATTGCCCTCGAAGCTGAACGGCTTGGTGACAACGCCGACGGTCAATATGCCCTTGTCGCGCGCCGCCTTGGCGATGACCGGCGCCGCGCCGGTGCCGGTGCCGCCGCCCATGCCGGCGGCGATGAAGCACATATGGGCGCCGTCGAGCGCCGCCTCGATCTCGGCCGCGACCTCTTCCGCCGCGGCCTTGCCGATCTCCGGCCGCGAGCCGGCGCCGAGCCCCTGGGTGATGCGCGGCCCGAGCTGGATCTTGCGGTCGGCGTGGCTGTGGTTGAGCGCCTGCGCGTCGGTGTTGGCGACGATGAAGTCGACGCCCTGGACATCGGACTGGATCATGTTCGCGATCGCGTTGCCGCCGGCGCCGCCGACGCCGATCACGGTGATCCTGGGGCGAAGCTCCTCCACTTCCGGACGGATGAAATCGATGCTCATGCCTTCATCTCCCCTGATCGGTACGCGCCACGCCACGATCCCTAACTGCTTTTGCACCATGCGATTCTTGGGTGCGAGAGAAAATTGAACCTTCAATCATCTTTTCCCCGGTTTTTTCCTCAATACTGAGTCCGAAAAGTCGCAATCAGGCGCGAAACGAGCCCGCCGCCGGGCTTCGTCTCGCTGCCTGCGGTCGAAAAGCCGGCGCTGAGATCGAGCGCATCCGAGGCGGCGAACTGGGCGAGGCCGGCCAAAGTCGAGAAGGCAGGCCCGCCATGCGCTTCGGGCAGGCCCGGCATCGCCGGCCGCCCGACCCTGACGGCGCGGCCCAGCACGCCCTGCGCATAGTCGGCGATCGCCTTCAAATCGGCGCCGCCGCCGGTGATCACGATCTGCCGCCCGAACGGGCCGGAAAAGCCGAGATCCTTGAGCGCCGCCTCGACCTGCGCGATCAGATGTTCGAGCCGCTGGCGGATCACGGTGACCAATTGCGCCCGCGTGATCCGGTTCGCCTCCACCCCCTCCTGGCCGCCGGCGATCGGCGCCAGCTCGATCATGTCGTGATTGTCGCGCGGGGACGTCATGGCCGAGCCGTAGAAGCATTTGATCCGCTCCGCCTCGGTGCGGCGGGCGCCGAACGCGGCGGCGATATCGTCGGTGATGTCGCCGCCGCCCATCGGGATCGACTTGAGACCCACCAACATGCCGCCGGCGAAGACCGAGACGTTGGTCACCCCCGCGCCCAATTCGACCAGGGCGACGCCGAGCTCGCGCTCCTCGTCACTGAGGCAGGCCTGGCCGGCGGCCACCGGCGAAGCGATGATCGCCTCGACGCCGAGATGCGCCGAGCGCACGCACAGGTCGAGATTCTTCACCGGCGCGGGATCGGCGGCGATGACATGGATATCGACCGCCAGCCGCTCGGCATGGAGGCCGCGCGGCTGCTTGACGCCGTTCATCCCGTCGATCGTGTAGAGCGCCGGCAGCGCGTGGAGGATCATCCGCCCTTCGGGGTCGATCGATTCCTTGCCCTCGTCCAGCAGCCCCTCGATGTCGGCGTCGGTGATCCGACGGCCGCCGACCGGCAGCTCGACATTGGCCAGCGTGCTGACGAGGCCGCCGGCCGAGAAGCCGACGAACACCTCGTCGATGCTGGTGCCCGCGATCCGCTCCGCCTGCTCGACCGCCTCGCGGATCGCGATCTCGGTCTTGTCCATGTCGGCGATGAAGCCGCGCTTCACGCCGCGGCTCTCGCGCTGTCCGGTGCCGAGGATCTTGAGGCGGCCCTCCGCGTCCGGCTCCGCGATCATCGCCGAGATTTTCGACGAGCCGATGTCGAGCGCGGCGACCAGTTTGTCGGCGGCGGGCGGCTGTGGGCGACGCATCGGCCGGTTCAAATCGTGTCGGCCAGGTCGGCCGGCGGCTGGCCGGGATCGGGCGGCGTCAGCGTCGGCACGATCGCGCCGGGGTCGCGCGAGATGCGGACATAGGTGCGCCGGGGATCGCGCATGTCGATGCGGACGAAGCCGCGGCCGAGCAGCGGGTCCTGCTGGTCCATCAAGGCGAAGCGCTGGATCGCCCGCGCCGCCGCATCCTCGCCTTCGGGCAACATTAAAAGCTCGCCGCCGCCGAAGCGCAGGTCCCAGCGCCGCTGGCCGACCCAGTTGGCGCCCGAAATGAGCGGCCTCAGCCGCGGTGCCCGGTCGAGCAAAGTCGCGAGCGCGCCGATCTGGCGGTTGGCGGCGTCGCCGACGACAAGCAGCAGCTCCGGCATCGCCTCGACCCGCACCGGCTCCAGCACCACGCCTTCGGCATCGACGATGCTGAGCCGCCCGCCATTCTGCCAGATCGCCGCCGGCTGGCGCTCGATCACGTCGATGACGAGCGTGTCCGGCCAGCGCCGCGAGACCCGCGCCTCACGAATCCAGCCGAACTGCAGCAGCCGCTCGCGTGTCGCCTCCAGGTCGATCATCGCCAGCGCCATCGAAGGCTGATCGAAGGCGACATTGTAGATGGCGAGGCGCGAGACCCGCTCCGCCCCCTTGATCTCGACCCGGCGCATCGTGAAGCCGGCATTGCCCAGCCCCTCGCCGACGCCCGCCGCGGCGAGCTGCGGCAGGCGGAAGGCGAGGATCGCGGCGAGGATCACGCCGGCCGCGACCAGAGCCACCGTCCAGTTGGCGATCCTCCTGCCGGTCCCCGGTGCGAAGCCGATCTGCTCCATCAGGCCGGGTTCCTTCGCCCGCCTCGTGCTCACCGATCGGCCCCGCCCGCGGGGCGCATTTCCGCGCGCCGCCCTCGCCGTCATAAAGCCTCCGCCACGATCCGCTCGACCAGAGCGGGATAATCCACGCCGCGCGCCTTCGCCTGCTCGGGAACCAGGCTCAATGGCGTCATGCCCGGCTGGGTGTTGACCTCGAGCAGATAGAGCCCCGCCTCGCCCTGCTCGTCGTCCCAGCGGAAATCCGATCGCGACGCGCCCTTGCAACCCAGCAACTGATGCGCCCTCACCGCCATCGCCATCGTCGCGGCGCGGATGTCGGCCGGCACGTCCGCCGGGCACACATGCTCGGTCATGCCGTCGGTATATTTGGCGTCATAATCGTAGAAGCCGGACTTGGGCCGAAGCTCCGTCACTTCCAGCGCCTCGCCGCCCAGCACCGCGACGGTCAGCTCGCGCCCCTTGATGAAGGGCTCGGCGAGCAGCCGTTCGAAATGCAGCCACGGCCCTTCCACGTCGCGGCCGATCGGATCGCCATAATTGCCCTCGCGGGTGACGATCGCGACGCCGACGGATGAGCCCTCGTTGACCGGCTTCAGCACATAAGGCCGCGCCATCGGGTCTCCGGCATGGAGGCTTTCGCTCTCGACGATCTCGCCTGCCGGCATGCGGATGCCGTGCGGCACGAGCACCATCTTGGTCAGCTCCTTGTCGATCGCGATCACCGAGGTCGCCAGGCCCGAATGGGTATATTTGAGGCCCATGATGTCCATCAGGCCCTGGATCGAGCCGTCTTCGCCCGGCGTGCCGTGCAGCGCGTTGAACACGATATCGGGGCTGGCCTCGGCGAGCTTCGCCGCGACGTCACGGCCCATGTCGATCCGGGTGACGCGGTGGCCGCGGCTCTCCAGCGCCTCCGCGACGCCCGCGCCGGTGACCAGCGACACCTCGCGCTCGGCCGACCAGCCACCCATCAGCACCGCGACATGCAAGGACCCGCCAACCAGACTCAACTTTTCGCTCCCACTCTTTGAATTTCCCATTCGAGAACAACGCCCGAATGGGCCTTCACGCGCCGGCGCACTTCCTCGCCCAGCTCCTCGATATCGGCGCTGGTCGCCTCGCCGAGGTTGAGCAGGAAGTTGCAATGCTTTTCCGACACCTGCGCGTCGCCGATCCTGAAGCCGCGCAGCCCCGCCGCGTCGATCTCTTTCCAGGCCTTGGTGCCGGGCGGATTCTTGAAGGTCGAGCCGCCGGTCTTGCTGCGCAGCGGCTGCGAAGCCTCGCGGCTGTCGGCGATCCGGTCCATCTCGGCCTGGATCGCGTCCGGATCGCCCGGCGCGCCGCGGAACGTGGCGCTGACCACGATCGCGCCCTCGGGCAACTCGGAATGGCGATAGGTATAGCCGAGCTCGGCCAGCGCCAGCGTTCTTGAGGCTCCGTCGCGGAGCACGACATCGGCCTCGACCAGCACGTCCTTGACCTCGCGGCCATAGGCGCCGCCGTTCATCCGGACGAAGCCGCCAACCGTGCCGGGGATCGAGCGCAGGAACTCGACGCCGGCGATCCCCGCGTCGCGCGCCTTCGACGAGACGAGGATGCCCGAAGCGCCGCCGCCGCAACGCAAGGTCACCGCGTCGACCCGCCCCACGGTCGCGAACGGCTTGCCGAGCCGCACCACCACGCCGCGCACGCCGCCGTCGCGGACGATGAGGTTGGAGCCGAGGCCCAGCGCCATCACCGGCACTTGCGGGTCGAGCGCAGCGATGAACGATTGAAGGTCGTCGATATCCCTGGGCTCGAACAGCCATTCCGCCGACCCGCCCGACTTGAACCAGACGAGCGGCGCGAGCGGCGCATCCGCCGTAAGAGTGCCGCGGACGGCGGGCATGTCGATCACCGCGCTCACCTGGCCCGCATCTCGGCGAGGCCTTCCGCGAAGCCCGCGGCCCATTTGGTGATGTCGCCGGCCCCCAGGAAGATGATCATGTCACCCGGCGCCGCCAGGCCGGCCAACTGTCGCGCGACGTCATGCGGGTCCGCCACCGCCTGCGCGCCGAGATGGCCGCGCTTCTTGAGCCCGTCGACCAGCGCCTCGTGATTGACGCCCTCGATCGGCTGCTCGCCCGCCGCATAGACCGGCGCGACCAGCACATGATCGGCGTCGTTGAACGCATTCTGGAAACCGTCCATCAAATCTTCCAGCCGCGAGTAGCGATGCGGCTGGACGACGGCGATCACCCGCCCGCTCGCGCCCTCGCGCGCCGCCGCCAGCACCGCTCTGATCTCGACCGGATGGTGGCCGTAATCGTCGATGATCGTGATGCCATCGACCTCGCCGACCTTGGTGAAACGTCTCTTCACCCCGGCGAAGCCGTCGAAGCCGGTCGCGATCACCGCGTCGGGAACGCCCATCTCGACCGCCACGCCGACCGCGGCGAGCGCGTTCTGAACATTGTGCCGGCCCGGCATGGGCAAATGGATGCCGCTGATCGTCCGCTGAAGCCCGTGCCGGTCGCGGATCGTCGCGTCGAAGCGGCTGCCGCCCGGCATCGGCGCCACATTGTCGGCGCGGATATCGGCCTGCGCGGCGAAGCCGTAGGTCACCACTCGCCGGTCCTGCACCCGGGGCACGATCGCTTGCACCTCGGGATGATCGATGCAGAGCAGCGCGGCGCCATAGAAGGGGACGTTGGCGACGAACTCGCAATAGGCGTCCTTTACCTTGTCGAAGCCGCCATAATGATCGAGATGCTCGGGATCGATATTGGTGACGACCGCGATCGTGCCGTCGAGCCGCAGGAAGCTGCCGTCGCTCTCGTCGGCCTCGACCACCATCCATTCGGACTTTCCGAGCCGGGCGTTCGAGCCGTAGCTGTTGATGATCCCGCCGTTGATCACGGTCGGGTCGATCCCGCCCGCGTCGAGCAGGGCGGCGACCATCGAGGTCGTCGTCGTCTTGCCGTGCGTCCCCGCCACCGCCACGGTGAGCTTCAGGCGCATCAGCTCGGCCAGCATCTCCGCCCGCCGCACGACCGGGATGCGCCGTTCGTAGGCGGCAGCGACTTCGGGATTGTCCTTGGTGATGGCCGAGGAAACGACCACCACCGCCGCGTCGCCCAGATTGTCGGCGCTGTGGCCGATGAAGATCGGGATGTCGTGCTCGCGCAGGCCCTGGACGACATAGCCGTCGGCCACGTCCGATCCCTGCACCTGATAACCCAGGATTTTCATCACCTCGGCGATGCCGGACATGCCGATGCCGCCGATGCCGACGAAATGGATGATCCCGATGTCGACTCCCGCGCCCTTCACGCGGGCACTCCATTGGGCATCGGCCGGAGGCGGCTGACATGGACCGCCTGCGGCCCCATGTCGCCGCGCCGCCCGGTCCGTTCGACCAGGTCTGCGAGCGCCCGCGCCGCGTCGGGCCGCCCGACCGAGCGCGCCCGCGCCGCCGCGTTGGCGAGCGCCTCGGGCTCGAGGCCCAATTTCTGCATCTGCTTGGCGAGCTCGACCGGCGTGAAACGGTCCTGCGCGATCATCCGCCCGCCGCCGGCCCGCGCCATCTCGCGCGCATTGGCCGTCTGGTGATCGTCGGTCGCGCTCGGCAGCGGCACCAGGATCGCCGGCCGTCCGGCCGCGGTCAGCTCGGCGATCGTCGAGGCGCCGGCGCGGGCAATGACGAGATGCGACCAGGCGAGCCGCTCCGGCAGGTCCGGCATATAGGTCGCCAGATCGGCCGGAATGCCGAGCTCGGCATAGCGCGCCCGCACCCGCTCGATATCCTCCTCGCGGCATTGCTGCGTGACCTGCAGGCGGCGCCGGAAATGCTCCGGCAGCAAAGCCAGCCCCTCCGGCACCACTTCGGACAGGATCGCGGCGCCCTGGCTGCCGCCGATGACGAGCAGCCGGAACACGCCGTCCTCGGCCAGCGGCGGAAAAGGCGCTTCGCGCAGCGCCAGCACCTCGTCGCGCACCGGATTGCCGACGATATGCACCTTCGCCAGCGCCGATGCCGGCACCCGCTGCACCCGGTCATAAGCGGTGGCGATCGCATCGACCCGCGTCGCGACCAGCCGGTTCACCCGCCCCAGCACCGCATTCTGTTCGTGGATCAGGGTCGGGATGTCGTCGGCCCGCGCGCCGAGCAATGTGGGGAGGGCGGGATAGCCGCCGAAGCCGATCACCGCGGCCGGCTTGAACGTCTCGAACAATCGCCGCGCCATCGCCCGGCCGGTCCAGATCGCCCGCCCCGCGCGCCACCAGCCGATCGGCCCGCCGCCCAGCCGCCCGGCGGGCAGGATATGGACCTGCACCCGGTCGAACAGCCCCGGAATCCGCGCCCCGCGATCGTCGGTGACGAGCGCGCAGCGATGCCC
>NZ_JBQTIN010000092.1:0-8088 GCF_052388015.1 Sphingosinicella sp. | reverse complement strand
TCGTCCAGCGGCGCATCAACGGCCTCGAACGGCACGCCGGCATTGGTCAGCATCCGCCGCCGCGCCTCGCTTTTTGACGCCAGCAGCAGCCTCACGCCGTGCCTTCCAGCCGCGCCGTGTGCAGCTGGGCGATCGCCAGCGCGCTTTCCTCGATCGAGCGACGGGTGACGTCGATCACCGGCCAGCCCTTGTCGGCGAACATCCGCCGCGCGAAGGCCAGTTCCGCATTCACGGCCTCCTCGTCAACATAATCGGTCGCCGGCGTCTGGTTGAGCGACAGGAGGCGGTTGCGGCGGATCTGGATCAGCCGCTCGGGATTGGTCGTGAGGCCGACGATCAGCGGGTGCTTCAGGCCATAAAGGCTGGCCGGCGGCGGCGATTGCGGCACCAGGGGCACGTTGGCCACTTTGTAGCCGCGATTGGCAAGATAGATGCTGGTCGGCGTCTTCGAGGTGCGCGAGACGCCGACCAGGACGATGTCCGCCTCCTCCCAATTCTCGGCGCCGACGCCGTCGTCGTGGGCGATGGTGAACTGGATCGCGTCGACCCGGGCGAAATAGGCGGCATCGAGCGCGTGCTGGCGGCCGGCGCGGCCCTTCGCCGCCTGACCGCTCACCGCCGCCAGCGCGTCGAGCACCGGATCGAGCACCGGCACTGCATGGATCTTGCGCTGCCGGCACCTGCGCTCCAGCTCCTTGCGGATCGTCGGGTTGACCAGGGTGTAGAGGACCAGGCCCGGCCGCCGCTCGACATCGTCCAGCACCCGGTCGAGATGGCCTTCCGAGCGGACCATCGGCCAAGGGTGGCGGATCGCCTCGATCGTGTCGAACTGGGCAAGACAGGCATTGGCGACCATGTCCAGCGTCTCGCCGGTGGAATCGGAAAGCAGGTGCAGATGGAGCTGGGTCATGCCCGGCCGGCGGGCGCGGAGACTAAAATGCCGCTGTGGAAAACCATGGGGACATCGCTAGGCGAAGCCTGGGTGCGCGGGCAAGGACGGGATTCGCCCACATCAATCGCCGATCCGTCCACAACCGCGCGCACGGTGGACGAAAGCCATGCACCGACTGTGAATCGTGGGGACGATCCGCGCGACTCCGAGCGATTGCCCGAGTCGCATCGCCGTCAAGCTGTTGGAAAAATCGGGGCAAGCCCATAAACCCCGCTTCGCCGCCGCCTACCAACAACTCCAGAATCTAGATTCTAAACATATGAAAAGAGAGAAGGGGGACGCCGTCCGGGCCATGGGTGAATTGACCAAGCCCCTGCTCGCCGTGCTAAATGGCGGAAAAACGGAGAGAAAACCGATCTGGCTGATGCGTCAGGCCGGTCGCTATCTGCCGGAGTATCGCGCCTTGCGCGCCGAGAAGGGCGGCTTCCTCGCGCTCGCGACCGATCCCGAGGCCGCGGCCGAGATCACGCTGCAGCCGATCCGCCGTTTCGGCTTCGACGGCGCAATCCTGTTTTCGGATATCCTGATCGTTCCCTGGGCGCTCGGCCAGGACCTGGCCTTCACCGCCGGCGAAGGGCCGCGGCTGTCGCCGCCACTGATGGCGGCAGGGCTCGACGCTTTGACGCCGGCGCCGGAACGGTTCGCGCCGATCTATCGCACTGTGGAGAACGTGAAGGCGGCGCTCCCCGCCGAAACGACCTTCCTGGGCTTCGCCGGCAGCCCGTGGACCGTTGCCACCTATATGATCGCCGGCCAAGGCAGCCGCGAGCAGGCCGAAGCGCGGCGCTACGCTTATGAAGATCCAGCCGGATTCGGCGCGATCATCGCGGCGATCGAGGCGGCGACGATCGACTATCTCTCCGGCCAGATCCGGGCCGGCGTCGAAGCGGTGCAATTGTTCGACAGCTGGGCCGGAAGCCTCGCGCCCGATCCCTTCGAGCGCTGGGTGATCGCGCCGACCGCGCGAATCGCAGCGGCGCTGAAGGCGCGCCATCCGGACGTGCCGGTGATCGGCTTTCCCAAGGGCGCTGGCGGCAAGCTTGCGGCCTATGCCCGCGAGACCGGGGTCGATGCGGTCGGGCTCGATGAGACGGTCGATCCCGCCAAAGCGGCGCGCGAATTGCCGGCGGACATCGTCATCCAGGGCAATCTCGATCCGCTCGCCTTGCTCGCCGGCGGCGAGGCGCTTGAAAAGGCGGTGGGGCGCATCCTATCTGGGTTCGCGGGGAGGCCGCACATCTTCAACCTGGGCCACGGCATCGTCAAGGAAACGCCGATCGCCCATGTCGAGCGCCTGCTTGGCCTGGTGCGCGGGGGATGATCGATGCCCTCAACTGGGCGCTTGCCATGACCTATGCCTGGCTGAAGGCGGGCCATATCATCTTCGTGATCTTCTGGATCGCGGGGCTGTTCATGCTGCCGCGTTTCTACGTCTACCATCAGGAAGCCCCTGAGGGATCGGACGAGGAGAAAAGGTGGATCGAGCGGGAACGCAAGCTGCGCCGGATCATCCTCACGCCGGCGATTGGCCTGGTCTGGCTGTTTGGTCTTGCCCTTGCCTATGTGACGAGCGCCTGGGCCCATGGCTGGTTCCAGGGGAAGCTGGTGCTCGTGCTGGCCCTGTCCGCTTATCAGGGCTGGTTGGTAGGCTACGGCAAAAGGCTGGCGGCGGGCGGGCCGCGCATCGACGGACGCACGCTGCGGCTGATGAACGAAATTCCGGGCATCGCCGTCATCTTCATCGTCACCCTGGTGGTGGTCGGCCGGGCCTATAGCTGAGCGTTGCTTGACTTGACCCGGCCCGGGGCATAACGGCCCGGATCAGTCGTTGCCCCCGCCGTTCCTCGTGCGGGGGATTCCGCCGCCACCTCATTCCCCATTCAACGGACGTTCCCGCCCGGAGTCCGTATCCACCCCGAGAAAAGATATGAATCTCAAGGAACTCAAACAGAAAACCCCGGCCGAGCTGGTGGCGCTGGCGGAAGAGATGGGCGTCGAGGGCGCGTCAACCCTGCGCAAGCAGGAGCTGATGTTCTCGATCCTCAAGGTCCGCGCCGAAAATGGCGACGAGATCATGGGCGGCGGCACGATCGAGGTGCTGCAGGACGGCTTCGGCTTCCTGCGCTCGGCCGACGCCAATTATCTCGCCGGTCCGGACGACATCTATGTCGCGCCCAATATCGTCCGCCGCTTCGGCCTGCGCACCGGCGACACGATCGAGGGCGAGATCCGCGGGCCGAAGGACGGCGAGCGCTATTTCAGCCTGATGCGCGTCACTTTGGTCAATTTCGACGATCCCGAGGCGGTCCGCCATCGGGTCAATTTCGACAATCTGACCCCGCTCTACCCGGACGAGAAGCTGACCCTCGACAGCGCCGACCCGACGATCAAGGACCGCTCGGCGCGGGTGATCGACATCATCTCGCCGCAGGGCAAGGGCCAGCGCGCTTTGATCGTTTCGCCGCCCCGCACCGGCAAGACGGTGCTGCTCCAGAACATCGCCAGGGCGATCACCGACAACCACCCCGAGGTCTTCCTGCTGGTCCTGCTCGTCGACGAGCGGCCCGAGGAGGTGACCGACATGCAGCGCAGCGTGAAGGGCGAGGTCATCTCCTCGACCTTCGACGAGCCCGCGCAGCGCCACGTCCAGGTCGCCGAGATGGTGATCGAGAAGGCCAAGCGCCTCGTCGAGCACAAGAAGGATGTCGTCATCCTGCTCGATTCGATCACCCGCCTGGGGCGCGCCTACAACACGGTGGTGCCGAGCTCGGGCAAGGTGCTGACCGGCGGCGTCGACGCCAATGCGCTGCAACGGCCGAAGCGCTTCTTCGGCGCGGCGCGCAACATTGAGGAGGGCGGCTCGCTCTCGATCATCGCCACCGCGCTGATCGACACCGGCTCCAAGATGGACGAGGTGATCTTCGAGGAGTTCAAGGGCACCGGCAATTCCGAGATCGTGCTCGACCGCAAGGTCTCCGACAAGCGCATCTTCCCGGCGCTCGACGTCGGCAAGTCCGGCACCCGCAAGGAGGAGCTGCTGGTCGAGCAGGGCACGCTTTCGAAGATGTGGGTGCTGCGCCGCATCCTCATGCAGATGGGCACCGTTGACGCGATGCAGTTCCTTCTCGACAAGATGAAGGACAGCAAGACCAACGAGGACTTCTTCGCCTCGATGAACCAATAAGCGCGTCGGGGGGTTAGAGCGCGATGCCGGACATCTGGACGCATATCGTCAACGACATCAGCACGCTGTTCAGCGGCTCGGCCTCGGCCTGGCTCGCTTTCGGCCAGGTGCTCATGATCGATATCGTGCTGGCCGGCGACAATGCGATCGTGATCGGCGCGCTCGCCGCCGGACTTCCGGCCGATCAGCGCAAGAAAGTGATCCTGATCGGCATCATCGCGGCGCTGGTGCTCCGCATCGGCTTCGCGCTCGTCGTCACCCAGCTGATGCAGGTCGTGGGCCTGATCTTCGCCGGCGGCCTGCTGCTGCTCTGGGTGGCGTGGAGGATGTACCGCGAGCTGGTCGCGACGCGCGATGACCCGGACACTCCGGGCAACGAGGCCTCCGGCCTTCGGCCCGCCAAGAGCTTCGCCGCGGCCGCCTGGGCGGTGGCGATCGCCGATGTCTCGATGAGCCTCGACAACGTCCTCGCCGTCGCCGGCGCTGCGCGCGAGCATCCGGGAATCCTGATCATCGGCCTGATCTTCGCCGTCGCTTTGATGGGTATCGCCGCCAACATCATCGCCCAATATATCGAGCGCTACCGCTGGATCGCCTGGGTCGGCCTCGCCGTGATCCTCTGGGTGGCGGGATCGATGATCTACGACGGCTATATCGACCCGCACATCGGCATTTCGACCCTGTTCGCCTAGTCCTCGGTTTCCAGCAAGGCCGCGCAGTCCTGGAACGCGGCGGCGATCGCTTCGATCTCGGCCTGCGACCAGGCGTCGCCGTCGCGCAGCAGCCGCGGATATTCCCGCGCGAGGCCGGGCTTGGAATGGAGCAGATTGTTGCGGCTCCTGACCAGCGCCTGGAAGCGGCGGGCGGCGGCAATGCGCGCCGCCTTGGGCGAATCCTCCTTGAGGGTGAGCGACAGCAATTTGTCGGCGACGCGGCCGGCGGTGCGCTCCTCGAGCAGATCGAGGCTGCCGGGCTGGAGCCGTTCGCACAGGCGGATCGCGACCGCCTCCAGCGCCGCGAACGCCCAGACGGCGCGGCCCAAAGCAGCGAGATAATCGGGCTCGGGTGTATCGCTCAGGCGAGATGCTCCGCGAAGAAGGCCTCGGTGCGGGAGTCGGCCAGATTCGCCGCTTCGGCGTCGCGGCGCTGGCCCTCGTCCGAGGCGAAGCCGTGATCGACGCCGGGATAATCGTCGATGGTGACCTTCGGATGACCGTCCAGCCCGGCATGAATCAGCGCCTGCTTGTCGGAGGTGACGAAATGATCGTCGCAGGCGATGTGCAGCATCAGCGGATGGGCAATGGCGTGCTTCTCCCCGAGCAGTCCTTCGAGGCCGACGCCATAATAGCCGACGCTGGCGTTCACGTCGGTGCGCGTCGCGGCCATGAAGGCAAGCCGGCCGCCGAGGCAATAGCCGACCGCGCCGACCTTGCCGCCGCTGGCCTCGCCGCGGGCGAAGCGGATCGTCGCCTCGATGTCCTTGACCCCCTGCTCCTGATCGAAGCGCTGCAGCAATACGAGCGCTTGCTGGAACTGCTCCGGTACGTCGGGATCGAGCTCGACGCTCGGCTCCAGCCGCCAGAACAAATCGGGCGCGATGGCGAGATAGCCCAATGCCGCCCAGCGGTCGCAGCGGTTGCGGACGCCGCGATTGACCCCGAAAATCTCCTGGATGACGATGATCGCGGCGTGGGGGCTGCCTTGCGGATCGGCGCGATAGGCGGGGAAGGCGCCGTCGCGGGCGAGGGTCTGGATCTCGATCATCGGCGGCTCCCCTTGCGAAGGGCCGACTTATAGCCATAGAGCCGCCCGGCCGGCAATTTGGCCTGGAGGGGCAGCCATGAAATTCACCGTCGATGTCGATTGCACGCCGGAGGAGGCGCGCCGCTTCCTCGGCCTGCCGGATTTGAGCCCGGTCCACGCGGCCTATGTCGAGAAGATGAAATCCTATGTGACCGACGGGGCGAACGCGGAAATGTTCGGCGACGCCATGAAGGCGTGGGGGCCGATGAACGAGGCGGGGATGGCGATGTGGCGGCAGATGCTCGGCCAAATGGGCGGGAAGACCACGCCCTGAGCGACCGACTGCCACCCGACACGATCTTCGCGCTCTCCTCGGGCGCACCGCCAGCCGGGGTCGCTGTCGTGCGGATTTCGGGGCCGGCCGCGCGGCGCGCGCTCGAGGCGCTCGCCGGCCCGCTGCCGCCGCCGCGGCGAGCGACGCTGCGCACCTTGCGCCGTGAAAGCGAGACGCTCGACCGTGCGCTCATTCTTTTCTTTCCCGGTCCGGCGAGTGCGACGGGTGAGGATGTCGCCGAGTTTCATCTGCATGGCGGCCGGGCGATCGTCGCGGCGGTGCGCGACGCGCTTGCCGGCCTGCCGGGTCTGCGCGAGGCCGCTCCGGGCGAATTCACCCGGCGCGCGTTCGAAAATGGCCGGATCGATCTCGCCGAGGCGGAAGGGCTCGCCGATCTCGTCGCGGCCGAGACCGAGGCGCAGCGCCGCGCGGCGCTGGCTTTGGCCGGCGGGGCACTCAGCCGCCAGGTCGAGGCGTGGCGGGAGCGGGTGCTGGCGCTGGCGGCCCGGGTCGAGGCGGCACTCGATTTTGCCGACGAGGGCGATGTCGGCGATCCGCTTGCCGGTTTCGAGGCGGAGCTTGCCCAGCTTCGCACCGAGATCGCCGGCTGGCTCGCGCGGCCGCCCGCCGAGCGCCTCAAGGACGGCGTCCGGGTTGTCATCGCTGGTCCGCCGAATGCCGGTAAATCCAGCTTGTTCAATGCGTTAGTTGGGCGCGACGCGGCGATCGTGACGGCAGTTCCGGGCACCACGCGCGACCTGATCGAGGCACCGGTCGCGATCGGCGGCGTGGCGCTGCTGCTGGTCGATACAGCCGGCTTGCGCGCGACCGGCGATACGATCGAAGCGATCGGCGTCGGTCGCGCGCGGCTCTCGGCCGAGGCGGCGGATATTCTGCTCTGGCTTGGCCCGGCGGAGCAGAAGCCCGCGGGCGCGCTGCTGGTCCATCCCAAGGCGGACATCGCGGCCGCGCCGCCGGAAGCGGACGTCGCCGTCTCGGCGCTGACCGGGCAAGGCCTCGATCAACTGACCCGGCTGCTGCTCGCGCGCTCCGCGCAACTCCTTGTTTCGGAAGGAGAAGTGGCGCTCAACGCGCGTCACCGACAGGCCTTGGCAGAGGTGGTGGCCGCGCTTGAGGACGTTGGCGCGAGCGATCCGTTGATCGCCTCGGAGGCCTTGCGGCGCGCCCGCCTGGCGCTGGACCGGATCACCGGCCGGGCGGGCGTCGAGGACATGCTCGATGCGCTGTTCGGCCGATTTTGCATCGGCAAGTAGTTTCACGTGAAACATCTTCCGGCCAGTGCCGCGACGGCCTAGATGGCCGCCATGCGCGACTATGATGTCATCGTTGTGGGCGGCGGCCATGCCGGCGTCGAGGCCGCAGCCGCGTCCGCGCGTCTCGGCGCGCAGGTGGCGCTCGTCACCTTCGATCCGGCGCAGATCGGCGCGATGTCCTGCAACCCGGCGATCGGCGGCTTGGGCAAGGGTCATCTCGTCCGCGAGGTCGATGCCTTCGACGGGCTGATCGGTGTGGCGGCGGATGCGGCGGCGATCCATTATCGGATGCTCAACGCCAGCAAGGGCGCTGCGGTGCGCGGGCCGCGCGTCCAGGCCGACCGGAAGCTGTTTCGGGAGGCGATCCGGCAGGCGGTCGCGGCGCAGGTGGGGCTTGAGATCGTCGCGGGCGAAGCGGCCGCGCTGCGGCTCGAGGGGCGGCGCGCGATCGGCGTGAGGCTGGCTGGCGGCGAGCTGCTGGCGGCGCGGTCCGTGGTGCTGGCCACCGGCACCTTTCTTGGCGGCAAGCTGCATTTCGGCATGCGCAGCGAGGCGGGGGGCCGAATCGGCGAGCGCGCCGCGACGGAGATGGCCCACCAGC
>NZ_JBQTIN010000091.1:0-27884 GCF_052388015.1 Sphingosinicella sp. | reverse complement strand
TCCTTCGGCGCCTTGGCGAAGCCGTAGCCCGGCATGTCGACCAGCCGCAGCCGAAGCGGCTCGCCGACGTCGAAGAAATTGAGCTCCTGCGTCCGGCCCGGCGTGTTCGAGGTCCGCGCCAGGCTCTTGCGGTTGGTCAGCCGGTTGAGCAGCGAGGACTTGCCGACGTTGGAGCGGCCGGCGAAGGCGATCTCCGGAACGACCGGATCGGGCAGGAACTTGAGCTCGGGCGCGGACTTCAGGAACGCGACCGGGCCGGCGAACAGCCGCCGGGCCGCTTCCTCCAGCTCCGGCTCATCGCCGGCCACGGCTCTTCTTCGATCTTCCCGGCTGCGAGGGCGGCGGTGGAGATGGCGGCGGTGGTGAGGGAGGCGCCGTCGCCGCCGGGCGCGGCGCCATCGGCGTCTTCAGCGCCGGATGCTTGTGGTACATCCACCTCTGCTGGGCGATTGAAACGATGTTGTTGACCACCCAGTAGAGCTGCAGCCCGGCCGCGAAGCTCGCCATGATGAACATCAGGAACCAGGGCATCAGCGCGAAAATCTGCCTCTGCACCGGATCGGGCATCTGCGGGTTGAGGCGCATCTGCAACCACATCGTGATCCCGAGCAGGATCGGCAGCACACCGATGGCGAGGAAGGCGGGCGGCGTGAACGGCAGGAAGCCGAACAGGTTCATCGGCGTCAGCGGATCGGGCGCCGCGAGGTCGTGGATCCACAGCACGAACGGTTCGTGCCGCATCTCCACCGCGAGCAGCAGCACCTTGTAAAGCGCGTAGAAGATCGGAATCTGGATCAGGATCGGCAGGCAACCGGCGACCGGATTGACCTTCTCCTCGCGATAGAGCTTGAGCAGCTCCTCCTGCATCTTCGCCCGGTCGTCCTTGTAGCGCTCCTGCAGCGCCTGCTGCTTGGGCTGGACCGCCCGCATCGCCGCCATCGAGGCGAACTGGCGGTTGGCGATCGGGAACAGCAGCAGGCGAACGATCAGGGTGAGGCAGATGATCGCGACGCCGAAATTGCCGATCTGCGCCTGAAGCCAGAGCAAAAGCGAGAAGATCGGCTGCATGAACCAGCGGAACCAGCCCCAGTCGATCGCCCGTTCGAGCGGCGTGCCGAGGGAGGTCGTATAGGCGTTGAGCACCGCCTCCTCCTTCGCGCCGGCGAACAGGCGCGAGGTGGTGACGAAAGCCTGGCCGGCGGGGACGATTCGCGCCGCGCCGGTGAAATCGGCCTGGAAGGCGTTGCTGGCATTGTTGTGGCGGAAGCTGGCGTTGACGGCATTGGCCTGGCTCGGGACCACCGCGGCCAGCCAATACATGTCCGTGAAGCCGATCCAGCCGCCGGTCGTGCCGAAATTCTGCGTCCCCGCCGTAACCACGTCGGACCAGTTGCTGTCATAATGGGCGGTGCCGTTGAAGACGCCGGCCGGACCGACATGCATCGTCCAGCTGTCCATGTCGGGCGATTCGCCAACCCGGCTGACGAGGGCGAAGGGCTGGACGGCGACGGGCGCACCGCCGCGGTTGATTAGCCTTTGCTCGGCGGTGAAGAGATAACCGTCGTCGACCGACAGCACGATCTGGAAGATTTGGCCCTGGCCGTTGTCCCAGCTCAAAGTGACCGGGGTGGTCGGCGTCAGGCGGTTACCGCTGGCGCGCCAGACCGTGTTCCCGTCCGGTGCGACGAGCCCCGCCTGACCGGTCCAACCGAACTGGCCGAAATAGGCGCCGGCGGCACCAGCCGGCGAGAACAGGCGGACCGGCGGCGAATTGGGATCGATCGTCTGGGTATACGTAAGGCGCGGATCGGTTCCGCCCAGGACGAGGTCGTCGATCCGCGCGCCGCGCAGGTTGATCGAGCCGGCGAGGCGCGGCGTTTCGATCCTGACCCGCGGCGTCTCGGCGATCACTTGCGTGCGGTCGCGATTGGCGGCGGGCGTGTCGGCGGTCGGGCCGGCATTGGGCTGCGGCAGCGGAACGCTCTTGCCCTGCTCGACCTTGGTCGTCGGCTCGCTCGCGGTCGGGAAGAAGGTCTGGGTGACGAAGCCCCAGCCCAGCAGGACGAGCGCCGACAGGACGATCGCCAGGATCATGTTGCGATGTTCGCTCACTTAAGGATGAACCCTTCTTCCCTCACGGCACCGGATCGTGGCCGCAGCCCCCCCAGGGGTGGCAGCGCAGCAGGCGCCTGAGCGCCAGCCAGCTCCCGCGCAGGGCGCCATAGCGGGAGAGTGCGGTGATTGCATAGGCCGAACAGGATGGCGTGTAGCGGCAGCTCGGCGGCAGCACCCGCGAGGGCCCGATCTGCCAGGCGCGGGCGACGAGGATCAGCGCGCGGGCGATCATTTCGCCGCCCTCGCCAGCGCCCGGCGCAGCTCCTCGCCGAGCTGGGCGAAGTCGCGTTCGATCCCGGCCTGGCGACCGATCAGGACATGGTCAGCGCCGGCGATGCCGGCTTGGGGAAGGATCGTGCGAGCGAGCTCGCGGAAGCGGCGCTTCATGCGATTGCGGACGACCGAATTGCCGACCTTCTTCGAAACGGTGAGGCCGAGGCGCATCGCCGGGTTGCTGTCGCCGCGCTTGCGCACGAGCAGCACGAAGCCGGGCGTGGGCGCGCGAAAGCCGCCGTTGGCGGCGAGAAACTCCGCGCGGCGGGTCAGTTTGCCGATTTTTGGGCTGGTTAGGCTGACAGCTTCTTGCGGCCGCGGCTGCGGCGCGCCGCGATCACCTTGCGGCCGCCCACCGTCGCCATCCGGGCGCGGAAGCCGTGCCGGCGCTTGCGAACCAGATTGCTCGGCTGGAACGTGCGCTTCATTGTTCATACCCTGGTTGAATCGTCTGAATGAAAACGGCCGCCCGTGGCGGCCTGCTCGCCGGCGCCGATAGGGGAAGGGGGAGTGGAAGTCAATTCGGCAGGCTGTTCGATTTCACGTTGCGCCCGCTCGTGACGGCGGCGGGCGCTCAGGCGGCGCAGGCTCCAGTCGGTCCAGCGGCCCTTGTTCGGATGGGCGCGCTTGAAGCGCACATAGAGCCGCTTCGCCCAGCCGGTATATTTAAGGACGAGGCTGAGGCCCGCGCCGAAGACGATGATTCCGCCCGGCCCCGGAATCGGCCCGACCACCGGCGTCAGCGCGATCAGCACGAAGCCGATGCCGACCAGCAGTTGGCGCACCAGCGGATTGTCGGTCCAGCCGCGGCGGCGACGTTCGCTCATGCGCGACAATGTGGGTGCAAGCGAGCGCGAGTGCAATTCGTCGCTCGACATCGCGCCGGATGGCCGGAATAACCTCGCGGCGAGGGGGTTCACGCATGGTCGCGCATGTCGCCACGGTGGCGTTCCTGGGGCTGGAGGCGCGCGCCGTTGAGGTGCAGGTCCAGATCGCCAGCGGCGTGCCAAAATTCCTGGTCGTCGGCCTGCCCGACAAGGCGGTGGCGGAGAGCCGCGAGCGAGTCCATGCCGCGCTTGCCGCGATCGGCCTCGCGCTGCCGCCGAAGCGGATCACCGTGAACCTGTCGCCGGCGGATCTCCCCAAGGAAGGATCGCATTACGATCTGCCGATCGCGCTCGGCCTGCTCGCCGCGATGGGCGCGATCGATGCCGAGACATTGAGCGCCTATGTCGCGGTCGGCGAGCTCAGCCTCGACGGCCGCGTTGCGCCGTCGCCCGGCGTGCTGCTCGCGGCGATGCACGCCTCGTCGCGTGATCTGGGGCTGATCTGCCCCGGCGCGCAGGGATCGGAGGCGGCCTGGGCCGGCGGCATCGAGGTGATCGCCGCGCCGGACCTGATCGCCTTGCTCAACCATCTGCGCGGCGGTTCGGTGCTCGCTCCGCCTTTGGCCGCTGTCGCCGAACCGCCCGGCTTCGGTCCCGATCTTTCGCAGGTGAAAGGGCAGGAGACGGCGAAGCGCGCGCTCGAGATCACGGCGGCGGGCGGTCACAACATGCTGATGAGCGGCCCGCCCGGCGCCGGCAAATCGCTGCTTGCCGCCTGCCTGCCCGGCATTCTCCCGGAGCTGACGTCGTCCGAGGCGCTGGAAGTGTCGATGATCGCCTCGGTCGCCGGCGAGCTGAAGGATGGCCGCCTGATCCGCACCCGGCCGTTCCGCGCCCCGCATCACAGCGCCTCGATGCCGGCCCTGGTCGGCGGCGGGCTGCGCGTGCGGCCGGGCGAGGTCAGCCTCGCCCATCTCGGCGTCCTGTTCCTCGACGAGCTGCCCGAGTTCCAGCGCGTCACACTCGATTCGCTCCGCCAGCCGCTGGAGACCGGGACGGTGCAGGTCGCCCGCGCCAACGCCCACGTCACCTTCCCGGCCCGCGTCCAGCTGATCGCGGCGATGAACCCGTGTCGCTGCGGTCATTTGGGCGATCCCGCGCTCGCCTGCTCGCGCGCGCCCAGATGCGCCGCCGACTATCAGGCCAGGGTCTCCGGGCCCTTGCTCGACCGGATCGACATCCATGTCGATGTCGCGGCGGTCGCTGCCGCCGACCTCGTCCTGCCGCCGCCCTCCGAAGGGTCGGCCGAAGTCGCGGCACGGGTCGGCGCCGCGCGCGACATCCAGACCCATCGCTACGAGAAGCACAAGGTCCGCACCAATGCCGAGGCCGACGGCGATTTGCTCGACAGCGTCGCCACGCCCGACGAGCCCGGCCGCAAATTGCTCGCCCAGGCGGCCGAGGCGATGCGGCTCTCGGCGCGCGGTTATCACCGCGAGATGCGCGTCGCCCGCACCATCGCCGACCTCGCCGGGGCCGGCCATGTCGGCCGGGTCCATGTCGCCGAGGCGCTGAGCTACCGGCGGCAGGCGCCGCGCAATTGATCCCGACGCTCGTGCTGCTGCCCGGCGCGCTCGGCGCGATGGAGGGAAGCCGGCGGATCGCGGCCGGGCTTGCCGGGACGAGGCCCATCGCGACGATCGACTATCGACCCGATGATCTGCTCGACACGCTATTCGAGAGGATCGACACGGCGGGCGGTAACGCCCCCTTCGATCTGCTCGGCCAATCCTATGGCGGCTGGATCGCGCAATGCTTCGCTCGGCGCCATCCGGGCCGTATCCGCCGGCTGGTCCTGTCGCACAGCTTCGTGTTGCGGCCGTCGGATGCGGGCAAGCTCCGCGTCGCCGGCTTTCTGCTGACCCGTCTGCCACGAGCGATGACGCGTCGGCTGCTGCTCGGCCGGATCCGCAAGGCGATCGCGCCGGTCCGCGCGGCGCGGCCGGAGGTCTACGCCCGTCGGCTCCGGGACCTCGAACAGGCATTCGACGCCGGCCTGATCGACATCTTCGCCGCGCAGCAGGTCTGCATGGCCGAGAGCTTGCGGCCACGCACCGACTCGGTGTCGGGCGATTTGCCGCCGACGCTGATCATCGACAGCGACAACGACCCGATCATCGGCGCGCGGGCCCGCGCCGCGCTGCGCGCCGCCCATCCGCAAGCGGAACATCGCTCCTTCGCCGGCGCCGGTCACAGCTCGGCGACGATCGAAACCGGGGCGTTCCTGGCGACGGTGCGTGAGTTCCTGGACCGCTGACGCGTCCCCTAGTTGCCGCTCTTGTTGGCCGGCTCGGTCGCCGGCGGCGTGATCTGGACGTCGGGCAGCTCGATATTCGGCGCTGCGACGTTGACGTTGACGTCGGTCCGATCCGCCGCGCGCCGGAGATAGCCGCCGAAGAACAGGAAGGCGAACAGGCCGAGCACGAGCAGGACGACCAGCGCGACGATCGTCCCGCCGCCGCCGCGCCGCTCGCCGGTCTGGATGATCGTCGTTTCGTGCCGGACGGGCTCGTCGTCGCGCGGGTCGCTCATTGTCTCTCTCCGGAAATCGTTGCGGCGAAGTAACGCGGCCCTCGCACGCCCGGTTCCGGCGAATGGCGGTTAACGGCTGGACAGCGGCGCGCGGCGCGGCTTCTATCCGTCGGTCCAGCCAAGGGGGCCGCCATGACCGATTCCGTCGCTTCCACCGATCGCCGCAACCTCCTCAAAGGCGCCGCCGCATCCGCCGCCTTGCTCGCTCCCGCCGCCGGCCTCGCCCAGACCGGCCGCGACAGCGACCGCGAGGCGATCCGCCGTGCGGTCGATGCGGGCTATGAGGATTCGGTCCGCCGCCTGCGCGAGTGGATCGCGCTGCCGACGATCGCCGCCGAGCAACGCAACGTGCAGGAGGGCGCCGCGCTGATGGCCCGGCTCGCCACCGATGCCGGCTTCAGCGGCGTCCGCACCGTGCCGACCGGCGGCGTGCCGGCGGTGTTCGGCGTGCTCGACGCCGGCGCGCGGCGGACGGTCGGCATCTACTTCATGTATGACGTGAAGCAGTTCGATCCGGCGGAATGGGCCTCGCCGCCGCTCGAAGGGCAGCTGTTCGACCACCAGCTCGGCCGTGCGATCCGCGGCCGCGGCGCGACCAACCAGAAGGGGCCGGAGACGGCGTTCCTGGCCGCGCTTCACGCCTTCCGCGCCGCGAACAAAAGGCTGCCGGTCAACCTCGTCCTGCTCGCCGAGGGCGAGGAGGAGATCGGCTCGCCCAATTTTATCAACACAATGCGCGATCCCGAAGTGCTCGCCGCGATGCGCCGGGTCGACGGGGTCATCATCCCGAGCAACGGCCAGACGCCCAACGGCAATGCCAATATCGCGCTCGGCGCCAAGGGGATCATCGAGCTGGAGCTGGTCGCTTCCGGCGAACGCTGGGGCCGCGGCCCACGGCGCGACATCCATTCCAGCCTCAAGGCGCAGGTCGACAGCCCGGTCTGGCACCTGGTCGAGGCGCTGAAGACGCTGACCAGAGACCATGGCAACACGCCGGCGATCGACGGCTGGTTCGAGCGGGTGCGGCCGCTCACAGAGCGCGAGCGCTCGCTGATCGCAGAGGCGGCGCGGACGCGCAGCGAGGACGAGGCGAAGCGGTCTCTCGGCGTGCAGCGCTGGATCGACGATTTGCCCTGGCGCGAGTCGCTGGAGCGCCTCGCCTCGCAACCGACCGTGAACATCGAGGGCCTGGTCGCGGGCTATACCGGGCCGGGCGGCAAGACGATCCTGCCGGCGCGGGGCGTCGCCAAGCTCGATCTCAGGCTGGTGCCGAACATGACCCGCGCGGACAGCGAGGCCAAGCTGCGCGCTCATCTCCAGAGTCGCGGCTTCGGCGACATCGAGGTCAATGTGTCGGGCGGCTACGACCCTACGGAGACGGCCGAGGACAGCCGGGTGATCCGGGCCCAGCAGGCCGTCTTCACCCGCAGCAACGTCACTTACTCGCTCTTCCCCCGCAATGCCGGTTCCTGGCCCGGCTTCGTCTTCACCGGCCCACCGCTCAACAAGCCCGCCGGCCAGTTCGGCCTCGGCTATGGCAGCGGCGCCCATGCGCCGGACGAGTTCATGATCCTGGAATCGACCAATCCCCGCGTCGCCGGCTTCCGCGAGGCGGCGATGGGCTATGTCGACTTCCTCTACGAGATGGCGACGATCCGCTGATCGGCCGTCCCTCCGCCCGTTGCGCCCTCGCGGCTTTCCCGCCATAGAGCCGCGCGGTCGATAACAGACAGGCGGAGAGGCCGGGTGGCGAAGGCAGCAACGTCGAAACGGGCTCCGAAGGCACGCGAGGCCGCGCCGCCCCCAAAACCGAACCGCGAGCGCCCGCCCGAGCCCAAGCGCTATAAGGCGTCGAAAGACGAGCTGCTCGATTTCTACAAGCAGATGCTGCTGATCCGCCGCTTCGAGGAGCGCGCGGGGCAGCTTTACGGCCTCGGCCTGATCGGCGGCTTTTGCCACCTGTATATCGGCCAGGAGGCGGTCGCGGTCGGACTGCAATCGGCGCTCGAGGTCGGCAAGGACAGCGTCATCACCGGCTATCGCGATCACGGGCACATGCTCGCTTACGGCATCGATCCCAAGGTGATCATGGCGGAGCTGACCGGCCGCGCCGCCGGCATCAGCCGCGGCAAGGGCGGCTCGATGCACATGTTTTCGACCGAGCATAAGTTCTACGGCGGTCACGGCATCGTCGGCGCGCAGGTGAGCCTCGGCACCGGCCTTGCCTTCGGCCACAAGTACAGCGCGGACGGCGGCCTCTGCATGGCCTATTTCGGCGACGGGGCCTCCAACCAGGGCCAGGTCTATGAGAGCTTCAACATGGCGGAGCTCTGGAAGCTGCCGATCATCTTCGTGATCGAGAACAACCAGTATGCGATGGGTACGTCGGTCAACAGATCGTCGGCCGAGGACCAGCTCTACCGGCGCGGCGAGAGCTTTCGCGTCGCCGGCCTGCAGGTCGACGGGATGGATGTGCTCGCGGTGCGCGGCGCGGCCGAGACGGCGGTGGCATGGGTCCGCGCCGGCAAGGGGCCGATCCTGCTGGAGCTGAAGACCTACCGCTATCGCGGCCACTCGATGTCCGATCCCGCCAAATATCGTTCGCGCGAGGAGGTGCAGGCGGTGCGCGAGAAGAATGATCCGATCGATCACGCCAAAAAGGAGCTCGAGGCGCGGGGCGCGAAGGAAGATGAGCTGAAGGCGATCGACAACGAGATCAAGAAGATCGTCGTCGAGGCCGCCGACTTCGCGGAGCAGGCGCCGGAGCCCGATCCGGCCGAGCTCTACACCGATGTGCTGGTGGAGAGCTATTGATGGCGATCGAGCTCAAGATGCCGGCGCTTTCCCCGACCATGGAGGAGGGCACGCTCGCCAAATGGCTGGTGAAGGAGGGCGATACGGTCGCGTCCGGCGACATCCTGGCCGAGATCGAGACCGACAAGGCGACGATGGAGTTCGAGGCCGTCGACGAGGGGACGGTCTCAAAAATCCTCGTCCCTGAAGGCACCGACAATGTGAAGGTCGGCACCGTCATCGCGCTGATCGGCGGCGAGGGCGAAGCGGCGGCGACACCCGCGCCCGCCGAGGCACCGGTCCCCGAGCAAAAGGCCGAGGAATCCGAAGCGCCAGCGCCCACGCGGGCGGAGAGCGGCACGGCGCAGCTCGTCAAGCCGGCCGCGCGCGCCGACGTCGCCGATCCGGACATCCCGGCCGGCACCGAGATGGTGCGGACCACGGTGCGCGAGGCGCTGCGCGACGCGATGGCCGAGGAAATGCGCCGTGACGAGCGCGTTTTCGTGATGGGCGAGGAGGTCGCCGAATATCAGGGCGCCTATAAGGTGACCCAGGGGCTGCTCGACGAGTTCGGCGACCGGCGCGTCATCGATACGCCGATCACCGAATATGGCTTTGCCGGCGTTGGCACCGGCGCGGCGATGGGCGGTCTTCGCCCGGTCATCGAGTTCATGACCTTCAACTTCGCGATGCAGGCGATCGACCACATCATCAATTCGGCGGCGAAGACCAATTATATGTCCGGCGGCCAGATGCGCTGCCCGATCGTGTTCCGGGGCCCCAATGGCGCGGCCAGCCGGGTCGGCGCGCAACACAGCCAGAATTACGGCCCCTGGTACGCGGCGGTGCCGGGCCTGATCGTGATCTCGCCCTACACCGCGGCGGACGCCAAGGGCCTGCTCAAGGCCGCGATCCGCTCCGAGGATCCGGTCGTCTTCCTCGAGAATGAATTGCTTTATGGTCAAAGCTTCGACGTGCCGAAGCTCGACGATCATGTTCTGCCGATCGGCAAGGCGCGGATCGCGCGTGAGGGCAAGGACGTGACGATCGTCACCTATTCGATCGGCGTCGGTGTCGCGCTCGACGCGGCCGAAACGCTGGCCGGCGAGGGGATCGAGGCCGAGGTTATCGACCTGCGCACCCTGCGCCCGCTCGACAAACAAACGGTGCTCGCAAGCCTGGCGAAGACGAACCGCATGGTCTGCGTCGAGGAAGGCTGGCCGGCCTGTTCGATCTCCTCCGAGCTGATGGCGGTCGCGATGGAGGAAGGGTTCGACGATCTCGATGCGCCGGTGCTCCGTGTGACGGACGAGGATGTGCCGCTGCCTTATGCCGCGAACCTCGAGAAGCTGGCGCTGATCAAGGCCGAGGATGTCGTCGCGGCGGCGAAAAAGGTTCTCTATCGCTCCTAATTTCTCGTCACCCCAGCGAAGGCTGGGGTCCATGCTGAGCACGTATGGATGCCAGCCTGCGCTGGCATGACGGGATTTGATACAGTTGCCTTGACCCCCGTCTCGATCGCGATAGCGTGACACTAAAACCGGGAGGGGCCTATGTGGCGCTATTTCGCGGGTGGTGGTGCGACGCTGCTGCTGATCGTCGCCAGCTTCTTCATCTGGCAGGGCATCGCCCAGCGCGACGACAGCCCGGTCCCCGAGGCGCCCGAGCAGGCCGAGGCTGCGGACGACGACGGGGATGACGAGGGCGCCGCGCCGGGCCAGCCGCCGTCCGCTGACGCGCGCACCCGGGAACAGCGCCGTTTCGACCGCGCCGACCGCGACAATGACGGCCGGATCACGATCGAGGAAATATACCATCCCCGCCGCCGCGCCTTTCAAAGGCTCGACACCAATGGCGACGGACGCCTGTCCTTCGAGGAATGGGCGGTCCGGACCCGCACTCGCTTTGCCCAGGCGGACCGGGATCGCAACGCGAGCCTGACGCGCGAGGAATATGCGACCACCGCCCAGCGCCGCCGGCCGCAGCGACGGGCCGCGAATTGCCGCTGCTAGAATTCCTCCCCTGCTTTTGCAGGGGAGGGGGACCGCACGAAGTGTGGTGGAGGGGCTTCTTGCGCCGCAGACCCCTCCGCCATGCTTCGCATGGTCCCCCTCCCCGAGAAATCTCGGGGAGGATTTGAGGCGAGCCATTTGGCAAGATCGGCCCGTGCCTGCTTTGTATAGGCCTGCTTTCGGTAGGCCTTTTTCATCCGGCCGGTGATCGGCGGGAACAGGCCGAAATTGATGTTCATCGGCTGATAGGAGGCAGCGTCCGCGCCGCCGGTGATGTGGCCGAGCAGCGCGCCGAGCGCGGTCGTCGGCGGCGGGGGAGCGAGCGTCGTGCCAGTCAGCTCGGCCGCGGCGAAGCGGCCGGCGAGCAGGCCGATCGCCGCGCTCTCGACATAGCCTTCGCAGCCCGTGATTTGCCCGGCGAAGCGGATATGCGGCGCGGCCTTCAGCCGCAGCGTCTCGTCGAGCAGCTTCGGCGAATTGATGAAGGTGTTGCGGTGGAGCCCGCCCAACCGCGCGAACTCCGCATTCTCGAGGCCGGGGATCGTCCGGAACAGCTCGACCTGCGCACCGTGCTTGAGCTTGGTCTGGAATCCCACCATGTTCCACAACGTGCCCAGCGCATTATCCTGGCGGAGCTGAACCACGGCATAGGGCCAGCGCCCCGTCTTCGGATCGTCGAGTCCCACCGGCTTCATCGGCCCGTAGCGGAGCGTGTCCTCGCCGCGCTCGGCCATCACCTCGATCGGCATGCAGCCCTCGAAATAGGGCGTGTCCTTCTCCCACTCCTTGAACGCGGTCTTCTCGCCGTCGAGCAGGCCGGACACGAAGGCCAGATACTGGTCCTTCGTCATCGGGCAGTTGATGTAGTCCTTCGTGTCGCCCTTGGCCCAGCGGCTGGCCATCCAGCAGACCGACATGTCGATGCTGTCGCGATGGACGATCGGGGCGATCGCATCGAAGAAGGCGAGGGCGTCCGAGCCGGTCGCCGCGCCGATCGATTCCGCCAGCCTGAGTGCGGTGAGCGGTCCCGTGGCGACGATGGTAAGGCCGCTGTCCGGCACCCGATCGATGCGCTCGCGGACGATCTCCACATTTGGGTGGGCGGCCAAAGTCGCCGTCACCTGCGCCGAGAAGCCGTCCCGGTCTACGGCCAGAGCCGTGCCCGCCGGCACGCGATGCGCGTCGCCGGCGGCCATGATCAGCGACCCCAGAGCCCGCATCTCCGCGTGCAGCAGCCCGACCGCATTGTTGTCGGCGTCGTCGGAGCGGAAGCTGTTCGAGCAGACCAGCTCGGCGAGGCCGTCGGTCTGGTGCGCCGGAGTCATCTCGCCGCCGCCGCGCATCTCGCTGAGCCGCACCTTGACGCCTGTCTCGGCGAGCTGCCACGCCGCTTCGGATCCCGCCAGGCCGCCGCCGATGATATGGACCTTATTCGTCATCGGGCGGTTCGATAGTCGCTCGTGCGGCGAGGAGGAAGGCCATGCTCGATCATGTCGGCTTCGCGGTGTTGGACGCGGAACGCTCCAGGCGCTTCTACGAGCAGGCGCTGGCGCCGCTCGGCCTGAGCTTGATCATGACTGTGCCCGCGGAAGAAAATGGCAGCGGCGGCACGGCGCACGGCTTCGGTACCGAGGGTGATCCGTTCTTCTGGATCGGCGACAATGAGCAGGTGGGCGAGGGGACGCATGTCGCCTTCCGGGCGGAAACGCGCGAGCAGGTCGATGCCTTTCACGAGGCGGCGCTCGCGGCGGGCGGCCGCGACAATGGGCCGCCTGGCCTGCGCCCGCATTACGGTCCCGATTATTATGCCGCTTTCGTCCTCGATCCCGATGGATTGAATATCGAAGCGGTGTGCCACAAGAGCGTCGCCGATGACCGGCAGGCGCATCTCCACCAGAGGCTATGAGGGCGACCGGCCAGCGCCGCTCACGATAAGTCTCGTCATCCCGGCCCACAACGAGGAAGCCTATATCGGCGCCTGTCTCGACGCGGTCATGCAGCATGTCGCCGAAAGGGTCTGCGAGATCATCGTCGTCGACAATGACAGTAACGACGGGACAGCTGAGATTGTCCGGCGATATGAGCGCGTTACTTATGTGTTCGAGCCGAGCAAGGGGATCACAAAGGCCCGTCAGCGTGGATATCAGAGCGCGCGCGGAGACATTCTCGCCTTCGCCGACGCCGATACGATCCCGCCCGCCGGCTGGATCGAACGGATCGACGAGCAGTTCCACCAGGATGCGGGGCTGGCCTGCATCAGCGGACCCTATCGCTACTACGACCTTCCGCGGCTGCAGCAATCCATCGCCTCCGCCTGGTTTGTCGCCGCCCGCCCGCTGTATCGCGTTTTCGGCTATCTGGTCGTTGGAGGAAATTTCGCGATTCGGCGCAGCGCGCTCGACGCGATGGGTGGCTTCGACGCGACAATCGAATTCTATGGCGAGGATGCCGATATCGCCCGCCGGGCGCGGAAGTTCGGGCGTGTGCTGTTCACGCCGCGGCTGGTGATGCCAACCTCGGGCCGGCGGCTGAAGCGGGAAGGCTATGTGAAGATGGCCGGCATCTACCTCGTCAATTTCCTGTCGATCGCGTTCAGGGGGAAGCCGGCCACGCGCGGCTATACGGACGTACGATGACCAGCACACCGCGCAGGCGCATCTTCACCATCGGCTATGAAGGCGCGACGCAGCCGGAGCTGATCGCGGCGCTCAGCGGCGCAGGCGTGAAGCAGGTGATCGACGTTCGCGCCGTGCCGCTGTCGCGCAAACCCGGATTCTCGAAGAACATCCTCGCCGCGGGCCTGAAGGAGGCCGGTATCGGCTACGTCCACCTGAAAGCGCTCGGCACGCCGCCGGCGGGACGCGAGGCGGCGCGCAAGGGCCGGATGGATGAGATGAAACGCATCTACTCTGCCCAGCTCGAGACGCCGGAAGCGGGTGCCGAAGCCGCGCAGATGATCGCGCTGGCGGAAGAGACGCCGTCGGCGTTGCTCTGCTTCGAGCGCGACCCGGCGCAATGCCACCGCACGCCGCTGCGCGAGACGGCGATGGCGGACTGGGAGGTCGTCGACCTCTACGCCTGAGCCGCGAGCGCCAGGAAATTGGCGAGCAGGGCGTGACCGTGGGCGCTGGCGATGCTCTCCGGGTGAAACTGGACGCCGTGGATCGGCAGGTCGCGATGGGCGAGGCCCTGGACCGTCTCGTCCTCGGCCCTGGCGGTGACGGCGAGACAGGCCGGCAGACTCGCGCATGCAGCGGCCAGCGAATGATAGCGTGTCGCCTGAAGCGGGGTCGGGAGGCCGGCGAAGACACCGCTCCCGTCATGCGCGATGGCGCTCGTCTTGCCGTGCATCGCTTTCGGCGCGCGGACGATCTGGCCGCCGAACGCCTGGGCGATCGCCTGGTGACCGAGGCAGACGCCGAGTAGCGGTCGTCGAGCGGCTGCGCAGGCCGCAACCAGTTCGAGCGAGATGCCGGCCTTGTCCGGGGTTCCCGGCCCCGGCGAGATCAGGATCGCCGCCGCGCCGCTCGCCAAGGCGTCCGCCGCGCTGAGCTCGTCGTTGCGCGCGACCTCCACTTCCGCGCACAGCTCGCGCAGGTAATGGACGAGGTTCCAGGTGAAGCTGTCGTAATTGTCGACGACGAGAACGCGCACCGCGTTGGCTTATTCCGTCCCGCCGGTCAGCCGCCGCCGTGCCGCCGCGATGGCCGCATCGTTGCGGGTGACGCCGGCGCGCATCTCCAGCGCGCGGGCGAATTGCTGCGCCATTTCCTCGGCGGCCGAATTGTTGAACTGCGTTCGCGTGGTCTGGATCAGCTGCGGCTGTCCGCTGGCGTCGCCTGCGGTGCGCTCGGCATGGTGGACAACGAACCAGCCCTGGCCGTTGGGCGCGGCGAGGATGCGGGCGCGGCCCTGGGGGAGGCTGAACAAAGCCATTAACGGAGGAGGCACCTGCTGGCCGCCGCGGCTGATCTCCAGCCGCTGGAGGTTGATCTGCTGCACCGGCGGCAGCGCGATTCCGGCGGCGGCGAAGGCCTGGGCCGCCGGCATGCCGCCGTTGATCCGGTCGGCGATCGCCTGCGCCATCGCCCGCGCCCGATCGGATGCGGTCTGCAACACCAAGGTCGCGCGAACCGCCTGGCGAATCTGGGCCAGCGGCGGCGTCGCGGCCGACGTCACGGCGCCGATGCCGATCAGCGCATAACGCTGGTTCGCCTGGATCGTCTCGACCACCGGCTCCGGATCCTCCGCCTCGATCTCGAACGCCTGGGTGAGCAACGGCTGAAGCTCGGGCGGAAGGACGAACGGCTGGCCGAAGCTCTGGCCGGTCGAGGTGATCGGCGGCGTCGTGATCAGATTGAGCTGCTCGGCGCGGGCGATCTCGTCGACATTCTCGTTGTTGGCGACCCTGTCCTCGACCCGGGCGACAAGCGCGGCCAGCGCATCGGTTCCCTTGCGCTGCCGAACGGCGGCGGTGATCTCGGCCCGGACCGTCTCGAGCGGCCGCGCGGGGGTCGACTGAATCGCCTCGATGCGGATGACCTGGAACGTGCCCTCGGACGCGATCGGGCCGATCACCGTGCCCCGCTGCGCGGCGGCGGCGAAAGCGGCGCGCGCGCCTTCCGCGCCGGCCTGTTGGGCGAAGGCGTCCTGCGTCTGGTCGGCCAAGGTCAGGTCGCGGGCCGAGAAGCCGGCGCTCGAGGCGACCTGGTCGAAGCTGGTGCCGGCGCGCAATTGCTGCGCGGCGGCATCGGCGGCGGCCCGGTCCTGAAGCACCAGCCGCTGCAGCGTGCGCGTCTCGCGCGGGCCATATTGGGCCGCGTTCTGACGATAATAAGCCTGGATTTCCTGCTCGCTCGGCTGCGAGGCCGCCGCGACCTGCTCAGGGCCGATGACCGCGAAGCGCACCACGCGCCGCTCGGGAATCGCGAAGCGGGCGCGGTTCTGCTGGTAGAAGTTGGCGATCTCGGCGTCCGATGGGTTGATCGCTCCCGCCAGCGCCTGGGAGGGAACCACGCCGATCGCCCCGCGCCGCCGCTCCAGCAGCAGGTTGGCGAACGATTGTGCAAGCGCCTCCGGCACGCGCTGGCCGATCGCGATCGGGCCGAGCAACTGGCGCTGGAGCAACGAGCGGGCAATGTCCTCGCGCAGCTGCGCTTCGGTGATGTTCTGGTTGCGCAGCGCGGCACGGAACGCATTCTCGTCGAACTGGCCGGCGAAATTGCGGAACTGGGGAACGTTGACGATCTCGCGATCGACCATGCGCTGCGTCGCGACCAGTCCCTGCTCGCCGCCGAACTCGACGACCGCCTCGCCGACGATCAGCGAGTTCAGGATCTGGTCGAACGCGCCCGAGGCGAGGAACGCGTTCATGTCGAGCGCCGGATTCTGCTGCCGGGCCTGGTTGAACTGGCGGGTGACGAGGTCGCGCAACTGCTGCTCGGTGACGGAGCGCCCGCCGACCGTGGCCAGAATCTCGGCGCGCTGCTGGCCGCCGCCGAGCGAGCCAAGCCCGCCCATGCCGTCGGTGCCGAAGCCGGTGATGACGATCGCCAGCAGGACGATGAAGAGGATGGCGCCGGCGACCCATTTGGTGGCCCTGCGGCGAACGACGTTGAGCATGAAGGGAGGTTCCAGTTCTGGCGTTTGCACGCGCCATAGAAGGCCGCTAGGCGACCCGCAACCACCGTCAGGGAAAGCTCATGCAGCTGCGCCGCAAGCTCGTCGTCGGAAACTGGAAGATGAACGGGTCGCTGGCCCAGCTGGCGGAGCTCGGGCCGATCGCCGATGCGGCGCGCGAAGCGGGCGGCGTCGATGTCGGCATCTGTCCGCCGTTCACCCTGATCGCCGCGGCCGTGACCCGCTCCGGCGGCGTCGCGATCGGCGCGCAGGATTGCCACCAGGCGGCGAGCGGCGCCCATACCGGCTGCGTCTCGGCGGCGATGCTGAAGGAGGCCGGCGCGAAGATCGCGATCGTCGGCCATAGCGAGCGCCGCGCCGATCAAGGGGAAACGGACGCGCTCGTCCGGGCCAAGGCCGAAGCCGCGCTCGCCGCCGGCCTGATCACTATCGTCTGTGTGGGCGAGAGCGAGAGCCAGCGCGAGGCGGGGGGGCATGTCCGGGTCGTCACCGACATGCTCGCCGGCTCCATGCCGGACGACTGGGAGGAAGGCGAGCTGGTCGTCGCTTATGAGCCGGTCTGGGCGATCGGCACGGGCAAGGTCGCGACGCCGGCCGACGTCATCGAGATGCACGCGGCGTTGCGCGCCGCGCTGGTCGCGCGCTTCGGCGATCGCGGCGGCCGCATCCGCATCCTCTATGGCGGCTCGGTCAAGGCGGACAATGCGGCCGAAACGTTCCGCTGCCCGGAGGTCGATGGCGGCCTCGTCGGCGGCGCCAGCCTGACCGCCGCGCAGTTCGTGCCGATCGTCGAGGCGGCCGCGGGCGGTTGAACCGTCGCGCCGCTTCGCCTAGATCGCCGCACAACTAACCCACTTGCTCGTCATGCCAGCGAAGGCTGGCATCCATGCTGACCCAGAATGGACCCCGGCCTTCGCTGGGGTGACGGGGACGAAGAAAGCCATCGTATGTCCGCGCTCTTTTCCTTTCTCCTGATCGTCCAGGCCCTGATCGCCGTGGCGATGATCACCGTCATCCTCATGCAGCGCTCCGAAGGAGGCGGGCTGGCCGGCGGCGGCAGCCCGTCGGGGATGATGAGCGCGCGCGGCGCCTCCGATTTCCTGACCCGCTCGACCGCGATCCTCGCCACTCTGTTCGTCGCGCTGTCGATCCTGCTCGCGGCGCTGGCCGCGAATACCGCCGGCCCGCGCACGATCGACACGAGCCTGCAGCGCCGCACGCCGGCCAGCGCGCCGGCCACGCCCGCCGCTCCATCGCAGACCTCGATCCCCGGCGCGACGCCGCAGCCCGGCCAGCCGACCGGCGCCGCGCCAGCCCCGGCCGCGCCTGCCGCGCAGGGCAACCAGAGCGGAGCCCCGCTGGCCCAATAAGCCGGCCTCTCTCTGGAGGAGCGAATAAATCCGATTCGCCCGCTTGCCCGAATCCCTCCGGTCCGCTTAAGCCTGTCCTCCCATGGCGCGGTTCATTTTTGTCACCGGCGGCGTGGTCTCATCGCTCGGCAAGGGACTCATGGCGGCGGCGCTCGCAGCGCTGCTCCAGGCGCGCGGTTACACGGTGCGCCTGAGGAAGCTCGATCCCTATCTCAACATCGATCCGGGGACGATGAGCCCCTATCAGCATGGCGAGGTCTACGTCACCGACGACGGGGCCGAGACCGACCTCGATCTCGGCCATTACGAGCGGTTCACCGGCGTTCCGGCGCGTCAATCGGACAACGTCACCTCGGGCCGCATCTACCAGGGCATCATCCAGCGCGAGCGGCGCGGCGATTATCTCGGCGCCACCGTCCAGGTGATCCCGCACGTCACCAATGCGATCAAGGATTTCATCAGCGCCGACGTGCCCGCCGATTGCGACTTCCTGATCTGCGAGGTCGGCGGCACTGTCGGCGACATCGAATCGCTCCCGTTCATCGAGGCGATCCGCCAGTTCAGGAACGAAGCGGGCAGGGGAGAAACGCTCTCCATCCACACCACGCTCGTCCCCTATATCGCCGCCGCCGGCGAACTGAAGACCAAGCCCACGCAGCATAGCGTCCGCGAGCTGACCAGCCTTGGCATCCAGCCGGAAATCATCGTCTGCCGCTGCGAGCATCCGCTGCCCGACAATGAGCGGGCGAAGATTTCCAGCTTCTGCAACGTCCGCAAGGACGCGGTGATCCCGGCGCTCGACGCGAAGAGCATCTACGCGGTCCCGGCCCAATATCATGAAGCCGGCCTCGACACCGAAGTGCTCGCCGCGCTCGGCATCGACGATGCGCCGCCGCCCGACATGGCGCGCTGGACCGACATCATGGACCGGCTCGAGCATTTCGAGGGCGAGGTGACGATCGGCGTGGTCGGCAAATATGTCGGCCTGCTCGACGCCTATAAGAGCCTGACCGAGGCGTTGATCCACGGCGGCATGGCGAACCGGGTGAGGGTCCGGATCAACTGGCTCGACGCGGAAATGTTCTCAGGCCCGGACGGCGACGTCGCGCCGATGCTTGAGCCGGTCCACGCCATCCTCGTCCCCGGCGGCTTCGGCGAGCGCGGGTCCGAGGGCAAGATCGCCAGCGTCAGGTTCGCCCGCGAGCGCAACGTGCCCTTCTTCGGCATCTGCCTCGGCATGCAGATGGCCTGCATCGAGGCGGCGCGGGAAGCGGGGATCGAGGAGGCGAGCTCGACCGAGTTCGGCGAGACGAGCGAGCCGGTCGTCGGCCTGATCACCGAATGGATGAGCGAAGCGGGCATCCAGAAGCGCGCGGCCGAAGGCGATCTCGGCGGCACGATGCGCTTGGGCGCGTATGAGGCGGTGCTCGGCCACAACAGCGTCGTGCGCGGCATCTACGGCAGCGACCGGATCAGCGAACGCCACCGCCACCGCTACGAGGTCAACGCCCATTACAAGGCGGCGCTGGAGGCGGGCGGCCTGATCTTCAGCGGCATGAGCCCCGACGGCGAGCTCCCCGAAATCGTCGAGCGGCCGGACCACCCCTGGTTCATCGGTGTGCAGTTCCATCCGGAGCTGAAGAGCAAACCCTTCGACCCGCACCCCTTGTTCGCCAGCTTCATCGATGCGGCGGTGAAGCAGAGCCGACTGGTCTAGTGCGCCATCTTTGCGCAACCCTCTTGAGCACATAACAAGAACATGGCACTAGCAGTGGAGGGGGGACAGGCAAAGATGCCGAAAGCGACGACGGCATTGAAGGCCAAGCTCCTGTCGCAGGCCATCCGCGACCCGCTATTTGGTCAGGCGCTGGAAACGGCGGCAACCGAGATCGCTAAAGCGAGCGTCGCGGCGGCGAACGAAGCCACCGTCGAGTCGGCCTTCGAGCGCATCCTCTATGCCGTGCTGAAGGACATCGGGCTCGACTTCCACCCACAGAAGGAGATGCCCCTCAAGACCCGCCGCCATGTCAAGAAGGGGCGGACCGACAGCCGGATCGGGGCGCTGATCATCGAATACAAGCAGCCATCTACCCTGCGATCAGCGGCGGCAAAGGCGAAGGCGATCGGGCAACTTTCAGAATATGCCGAGGCGTTGGTCGAAGAATTGTCAAATGATGTCGTTGGGTTCCTCACTGATGGGGTCGAGATCCTCGAAATCCGCGCAGGGCCGGATGGCAACCTTTCGGAAAGCAGCTTCGCGCCGGTCAGCCCCGCCACGCTTCTACGATTGGTCCGCTCGATCATCGCGCTCGAAAAGAGTGCGCTGACGGCGGACAATCTCATCCGCGATTTTTGCGGCGCGGCGACGGACGGGATCGTCTTTGAAACGGCGAGAAAGCTGAACAAGATTCTTTCCAGCCGCCCCACCGCCAAGTCCGAGATGCTGCGTTCCGAATGGGAAGCGTTGTTCCGCCTGGCGCATGAGGACCAGTCGCAACAACGGCGAATCGAGGACCGGCGTCAGGCGCTATCTGACATTTTCGGTCGGCGGATAACCCAACCTGTCGACGAATACCGGGCGCTCTTCTCGCTTCATACCGCCTACGCGATCATTCTGAAGATGATTGCCTATCGCGTTGTCTCGGACGTGAAGTTCGGCTCCGTCTCACAGGACTATAAGTCGCTGACGGGAGCGTCCTCCGAGGCGATGCGCGCTTTCGTGGCCCGGCTCGAGGATGGCGAGCTTTTCCGGGACATCGGCATTCTCAATCTGCTCGAAGGCGATTTTTTCTCTTGGTATGCTGATGAGGATCAGTGGAGCGATTCCGTCGCGGGAGTGGTCCGCGAAATACTAGCCACGCTGGCTCGCTATGAAGATGTCAACGCGATCTTCGATCAAGGGCGCGCCGTCGATCTGTTTCGGCAGCTCTACGAAGCAACTGTGCCGCAAGCGGTGCGGTCGAGCCTCGGCGAATTCTACACGCCTTATTGGCTGGCCGAGCATGTCCTGGAGACCTCGCGTCCGAGCGGCGCGTGGAACGCGCTGGATCCTTGCTGCGGGTCGGGCACATTCCTGATCGCAGCGATCGCCCGGCTACGCGCCGAGAATCAGGACCTCGACCCGGCAGCGCTCGCCCGCCAGGTGCTGAAGCGCGTCTGTGGGATCGATCTCAACCCGCTCGCTGTCCTGACTGCGCGCATCCATTTCTTCATCCACATCGCCGACCTCCTTGACGGAGTCGACGATGATATTGCCCTGCCGGTCTATCTTGGCGACGCGTCGAATATTCCCGTGCGCAGGACGCAGAATGGCGTGGAGTTCATTCATTACGAGCTCAGCACACTGAAGACACCCCTTAGCATCGATATTCCTGCCTACCTGTCCAACGATCTTCTTCAATTTGCGAAGTTGATGTTCGCCTTTGAGCAGAGCGTGAAAGCCGGCGACTATGCGGAAGCGAAGGCGGGACTTCTTGGCGATGCCGATGTGAAGGGACGGCCTGCCATTGTTCGTCACCGGCTTGTCGCGCTGGCCGACCAGATCATCGATCTGGAAAAACGCGAATGGAACGGCATCTGGGCGCGCATTGTCGCCAATTTTGCTGCGACCGCCGCGATTGGGCCCTTCACCAATATCATTGGTAACCCGCCTTGGATCGATTGGAAGTCGCTCCCTTCGGGATATCGCGAAAAGGTGAAGGCGCTGTGCGTCGACAAGGGCTTGTTTTCAGGCGCTGGCAGAACCGGCGGTATCAACCTGAACGTTTGCGCGCTCATAGCGCATGTCGCGGCGGCCAATTGGCTCGCCAAAGGCGGCCGGATGGCGCTGCTGATGCCCCGGGAGCTCGCCAGCCAGGCGTCCTACGAAGGCTGGAGGCGGACGGTCGGCGGAGCCTCTTGTTCACTCGTTGAGTTTCATGACTGGTCGGACGCCGGACATCCGTTCGATCCGGTCAAGGAAGACTTCATGACCTTCGTTTTTCATGCGAAGCGCACCAAACAAAGCCGGCTGCCCGCTTACCGATACGCGAAGCGGGAGCGGAGCGCCAAAGCGCATGCTTGGTCCAATTGGCTCCAAGCCGAGTCCAAGCTGAAGCGGACCAAGGCTTTCGCCGGACAGATAGTTGAGGGCAGCTCGGCCTACACCTTTGCCCCCACGCGTGCCCGGCTTGACCAGTTTGCGAAAGTGGCGGGCCATTGCCCCTACGTCGGCCGGGAAGGGATTGAATTTTATCCGCAGGAGTTGCTGTTGTTCAAATATGAGGGGGTCGGACCAAAGCCCGGGCTAGTTTGGGTCCGCAACGTCCAGGTCGCGAAGTCAAAATACAGAATTCCATCCCAGCGTATCGCGCTGGAGTCCAAGCACCTGTATCCGCTGGTGAAGGGTCCGTTCATCGAGCGCATGAGCTATGACGACCCCGATATTTTGGCGGTATTTCCTTACGAGAAATCACGCCCTCACACGCCGATTCCGATAGCGACTTTGAGGAAGGAGGCGCCGCATCTGCTTGGGTATCTCCGAAAATATAGGAAGATACTGGAACAGCAGACCCATTACAGCGACGCAATACGCGCCGATGGCGAATTTTACGGCCTCGCCCGAACCGGGCCTTATTCGTTTAACGACTGCTATGTCGCCTTTCGCGACAATAGCAAATGGCGTGCGACGGTCGTGACCGAGAAAACAATGCCGTGGAAGGGAAGAAAGCGCTTTCTGTTTCAGAATCATGCGGTGTCGATCTGCGAGTATGAGGATCGGTTGATCACGGAAGACGAAGCTTTCTACGTCGCCGGGATTTTCAATGCGCCGATCGTGGCGGAGTTCATCTATGCCTCATCGGACAGCAGATCATTCAAAATCCGGCCGCCTGTCTATGTGCCGCCCTTCGACTCAAGGATTGCGAGTCATCGGAAGATCGTCGTCTCGGCTCGAAAAATGGCGTCATCGAAAAGCGCTGACAGCATCGCCGTCACGATCGAACGCTTGTATCTCGCCCTCTGTGATGCGCGAACCAAGTCAATGAGGCCCAGAAAGGCGTAGATTAAAGCACGAATGGAGGCCGTCCCAAGCCGGTGGCGTCCGTCGTCCCGAGCCGCTAAGCCCTTGATTCGAACGCGGCGGGGCAGCGCGGAACAGGGGAATTGTCAGGATGGGCCTTTCCGCCTTGCTGGGGCTGTTGCTGTTCCAGGCCGCGCCGCAGCTGACCGCGGCCGAGCGCTTCTTCGTCGGGCGGTTCGAAGGGACCGGTACCGTTCACATCATCTTCTCCGGCCGCCAGGCGGTTCGCGATATCGGCCGCGGGCGGATGGAAAGCGGGACGCTGGTGATCGACCAGATCGTCCAGCAGGAGGGCACCGCGCCGCGCCGGCGGCACTGGCGAATCACCCGTGTCGGCCCGAACCGCTTCACCGGCACGATCACCGACGTGCGCGGCGAGGTCGCGGGCGAGATCAACGGCAACGTGCTTCATCTGAGCTATCGCAGCACGCATGGCCCCTGGGTCGAGCAGTGGATCACGCTCCACCCCAACGGCCGCACCGCGCACAACCGCATGACCTTCCGCCGCTTCGGCATCCAGGTGGCGACGGTCGAGGAGACAATCCGCCGGCTGGATTGACGCCTATTTGCTCGCGAACTGGCCCGCTTCGGCGCCGAAATGCTCCTTGGCGTGGCTGCGGGCGGCGGTGGCGCTCTTGAAGCTCTCCTCGACCGGCGTCGCGGTGACCAAAGGGTAATTCTGGCTGTTGTAGCGGACCTCGCGGATGGTCAGCCGGTAGCCGCCTTCCTCGTCCTTGACGATCAGGAAGGGCTTGGGGATTTCTCTCGACATTGCGCGGGTCCGTTCATGAAAGCGCCCGCCGGCTTCAAGCGCGGCGGGCGGTCGCGGTCTCAATCGACCATGTTGGCGACCAGGCGGCGCCAGTCGGGCGGGCCTGGTCGATGTGGGGCGGCCATGGGCCGCGGCGTCGCCGCCAGCAGGGCCAGCGGCCAGTGTAATTTGGGTCTTTGTATCAGGTTCATTGTCTTCTCGGACGGCATCGCCGCCGGTGGTTGGTAATGGCCTAGCGGCGGAAGGATCGCTTTCGCGGTCCGCCGCCGCCCGGGCCCTGGCCGGGTATCTTCTCGCGGAAGATGATCCGGCCCTTGCTCAGATCATAGGGTGTCATTTCGACATGAACCCGGTCGCCGACCACCGACTTGATGCGGAAACGCCGCATCTTGCCGGCGGTGTAGGCGATGATCCTGTGCTCGTTGTCGAGCATCACGCCGAAGCGGCCGTCGGGGTAGATCTCGTCGACCTGCCCCTCCAGGACCAGCAGTTCCTCTTTCGCCACCCCTTAGGAGGCGTCGGCGAGGTTGACCGCGGAGGTCTTGCCGTTCTTGCCGGTCTCGAGCTCGTAGCTCAGCTTCTGGCCTTCCTTGATCGAGCCGAGACCGGCCCGCTCGACGGCGGTGATGTGGACGAAGGCGTCCGGGCCGCCGGCTTCGTTGGTGATGAAGCCGTAGCCGCGGTCGAGGTTGAAGAATTTCACGGTGCCGATAGCCATGATCGGGTCCTTTCATGCAAAAATACCCGCGCGCGAATGGCGCGGCGGGGCGTGGCAGCTCGAAAGGGAAGGAGAAGCCCGAAGGCGTCAAATTCGCTCGCAGGCGACGTCAGCGCCACCGATATAGGGCAAGTCGGGCGGATTTACAAATCGGGCGCGGTCGCGGCTTCCCGGAAACGCAAACGCCCGGACGTTTCCGCCCGGGCGCCCGTGAGACGGCTTGCGCCGTCTACCCCCTTTGGTGCTCCGCCCCACACGCCTGGCCCACCTCGCAAGGATCAAGCGGGAACGAAGGCTCCCCGAACCAGGCCGTTGAAGTCCTTGGCTCTTGTGCGGCGGACGCTATGCCCGCCCGCGCCGCTTGTCATGGCCCGATTGCGACCAGTGACTCGTTTGCGCCGCCGCTGTTGCGTGAGTGCCACAGCCGCGTTCGGTTGCCTTGGCGGCGCGGGCTGCTAGAGCCGCCGCCATGCGCCTGTCCCGATACTTTCTGCCTGTCGCCAAGGAGACGCCGGCCGACGCCCAGATCGTCAGCCACAAGCTGATGCTCCGCGCCGGCCTGATCCGCCAGACCGCCGCCGGCCTCTATGCCTGGCTGCCGATCGGCCACCGCGTCTTGAGGAAGATCGAGCAGATCGTGCGCGAGGAGCAGGACCGCGCCGGCGCGGTCGAGATGCTGATGCCGACCATCCAGTCGGCCGATCTCTGGCGCCAGTCGGGCCGCTACGACGCCTATGGCCCGGAGATGCTGCGCTTCAGGGACCGGCACGACCGCGAGATGCTCTACGGGCCGACCAATGAGGAGATGATCACCCAGATTTTCCTCGGATCGGTGAAGTCCTACCGAGATCTTCCCCGCACCCTCTATCATATCCAGTGGAAATTCCGCGACGAGGTCCGCCCGCGCTTCGGCGTGATGCGCGGCCGCGAGTTCCTGATGAAGGACGCCTACAGCTTCGACCTCGACGAGGAGGGATTGAAGGCGAGCTATGAGGCGATGTTCGTTGCTTATCTGCGGACTTTCGCGCGGCTGGGGCTGACCGCAGTGCCGGTTCGCGCGCCGACGGGGCCGATCGGCGGCGACCTTTCCCACGAGTTCCACATCCTCGCCGAGACCGGCGAGAGTGCGATCTTCTACGACGCGGCGCTCGACGACGTGTCGCAGGAGGAATTGCTGACCGCGGATGCGGCCACCATCGCGAAGCTCACCGGGCTCTATGCGATGGAGGAGGAGGAGCATGCCAAGGTCGCCGATTACCCGGTGCCGGCCGATCGCCTCCGCTCGCGGCGAGGGATCGAGGTCGGTCATATCTTCGCCTTCGGCACCAAGTACAGCGAGTCGATGGGCTTCGCGGTGCAGACGGCCGACGGCGCGCAGGTCCACCCGCACATGGGCAGCTATGGCGTCGGCGTCTCGCGGCTGATGGGCGCGATCATCGAGGCGAGCCATGACGAGGCGGGGATCGTCTGGCCGGAAAGCGTTGCGCCCTATCAGGTCGGGCTGATCAACATGCGTGCCGACGACGGCAATTGCGCGAGCGCCGCGGACGAGATTTACGGACGGCTACAGGATGCCGGCGTCGAGACGCTCTACGACGATCGCGACGAGCGCGGCGGCGCCAAGTTCGCGACGATGGACCTGATCGGCCTGCCCTGGCAGCTCGTCGTCGGCCCCAAGGGGCTCGAGCGCGGCGTGGTCGAGCTCAAACGCCGCGCCACCGGCGAGCGCGAGGAGCTTTCGATCAAAAGCGCGCTGGCCCGGCTCTCGGCATGATCCTCAACTCCTACGAGCGGATGATCGCCCGGCGCTATTTGCTGCCGGGCAAGGGGGAGGGGTTCATCTTCCTCGTCGCCGGGATCAGCCTCGCCGCCGTGATGCTCGGCGTCGCCGCCCTGATCATCGTGATGAGCGTGATGAACGGCTTTCGCGCCGAGCTGTTCGACAAGGTCGTCGGCCTCAACGGCCATGCCGTGATCCAGGGTTATGGCGGGCGGCTGCAGAATTGGCAGCCGATCCTGGAGGAGGCGCGGCGCACGCCGGGAGTCGTCTCGGCCAATGCCCTGATCGAGCAGCCGCTGATGGCGAGCCATGAAGGGCGGGTCGAGGCGATCCTGCTGCGCGGCATGCCGGCCGGGGACCTTGCCGCCAATCCGACGCTCAACCGCAATGTGCTGTCCGGCTCGCTTGCCGCGGTCCGGCCGGGCACGACCAACGTCGCGATCGGCTCGCGGCTCGCCGAATTGCTGGGGCTTCAGGTCGGCGATTCGATCACCATCATCTCGCCCGAGGGGCGGACGACACCGTTCGGCACCGTGCCCCGGATCGTCGACTACAATGTCGCAGCGACCTTCGAGGTCGGGCTCTACGATTTCGACCGCGCCTTCGTGATCATGCCGATGGAGGAGGCGCAGAATTTCCTGCTGATGGGCGACGCGATCGGGATGATCGAGGTCGAGACGACCGACGCCGATCGGGTCGGCGAGATCATGGCGCCGCTCGCCCCGGCCGTCGCCGGCCGCGGCGTCGTCAACGACTGGCGCAGCATGAACTCGGCTTTGTTCGAGGCGCTGCAGGTCGAGCGAGTGGCGATGTTCGTCGTGCTCTCGATCATCGTGCTGGTCGCGGTGTTCAACATCCTGTCCTCGCTGATCATGCTGGTGCGCGCCAAGACCCGCGACATCGCGATCCTCCGCACGATGGGCGCGACCCGCGCGAGCCTGATGCGCGTGTTCATGACGGTGGGCGTGACGATCGGCGTGCTCGGCATCATCGCCGGGATGATCCTGGGCGCGGTCTTCCTTTATTACCGGCAGGGCGTCGTCGGCTTCGTTCAGCAGGTGACCGGCCAGAATCTCTGGGATCCGTCGATCCGCTTCCTCACCGAGCTGCCGGCTTTGCCCGACCCGACGGAGATCATCGCCATCGTCGTCATGGCGCTGGTGCTGAGTTTCCTCGCCACGCTCTATCCGGCGTGGAAGGCGGCGAGCACCGATCCGGTCCAGGTGCTTCGCTATGAGTGAAGTGCTGCGGGTGGACGGGCTCAAGCGCACCTTCGTTCAGGGCGACGCCCGGATCGAAGTGCTGCGCGGCGTCGATCTGGCGGTCACGCCGGGCGAGATCGTCGCTTTGCTCGGCCCGTCCGGCTCGGGCAAGTCGACGCTGCTTCAGGCCGTGGGTCTGCTCGAAGGCGGCTTCGAGGGCTCGATCCAGATCGCCGGCGAGGAAGCCGCCAGCCTCAAGGACGTCGATCGCACGCGCGTCAGGCGCGACACGTTGGGCTTCGTCTACCAGTTCCATCACCTCCTGCCCGATTTCAACGCGCTGGAGAATGTGATCCTTCCGCAATTGGTTCGCGGGGTTTCCCGGGCCGATGCAGCCGAGCGCGGGAAGTCCTTGCTTGGCGCGCTCGGCCTGGCCGAACGGCTGACCCATAGGCCGTCCAAGCTTTCCGGCGGCGAGCAGCAGCGGGTCGCCGTCGCCCGCGCTCTCGCCAATCGGCCGGCACTAGTGCTCGCCGACGAGCCGACCGGCAATCTCGACGAGGCGACGGCGGACGTGGTCTTCGCCGAGTTCCTCCGCCTCGTCCGCGACGAAGGCAGCGCCGCCCTGGTCGCCACTCATAACGAGCGCATCGCCGCCAAAATGGATCGCGTGCTTAGGCTTCACGAGGGCAAAATCGAATAGATGTGGATAAGCGGCGCGGCGCCGCTTC
>NZ_JBQTIN010000090.1:0-18533 GCF_052388015.1 Sphingosinicella sp. | reverse complement strand
CAGGGCCGCCTGGCGGTTGGTCTCCATGGTCAGCCGGTAATTGGTGCCGATCATTGCTTCCCCCTTTGGATTCAGAGCGCCGCGAACAGCGCGTCGATCGTCTCGCGCGCGACCTGGATGATGCGCGCCGAGGCGTTATAGGCTTGCTGGTAGCGGAGCAGGTCCGCCGCCTCGCGGTCGAGATCGACGCCGGTCACTTCGTCCAGCGCGGCGCGGCTGAGATCGCGCCAGGCGGCCGAGGCGGCGGCTTCGGCCTTCGCCGAGGCGAGCTGGCGGGCGCTGCCGGAGACGATCGTCCCCCACTCGTCCTCGAGCTTGCTCGCGGCGCGAACCGCTTCGAGATCGATGAGATTGCCGTTCGGCCGCCCGTCCGCGGTCGCGGCGGCGATCCGGTCGGGATCGGTGATGACGACATTGATTCCGGCCGCGCCGCCGCTGGCGTCGAGCAGATCTCCGCCCGCGGCGCCGCTGGCGTCGAGGCCGCCGGTGGACCAGGCGTTGAGCGTCGTCGCGATATCGGCGGCGAGCGCGTCGAGCGCGGCGCGCCGGTCGGCGACCGAGGCGGCGACATCGACCAGCCCGGCGAGCCGGCCGCCCGAGACCGGGGCCGGCATGATCGTGCCGTTGGTCGAGACCTGAAGCGAAACCCGGCCGTCGAGCGCGCGCACCGTGCTGAACAGAGCGGCGCGATCGCCGTCGAGCAGCACGACACTGGCGTCGCTGCCTGATTTCAGCGTGGCGGTACCGTCGCCGTTGATCGCGACCGCGATGTCGAGCCGCTCGGCGATCCTTTCGATCAGCCGGTCGCGCTCGTCGGCGAGCGACGCGCCGGCGGTGCCGCCGCGCGCCGCGGCATGCAGCGCGCCGTTGAGATCGTGAAGCGCCGCGATCGCGCCGTTCACGGCGTCGGCATCGGCGGTGGCCGCGTCGGCGACCGAGCCGGCGATCCGCCCCAGGCCGCCGGCGCTGCCACGCAACGCGCCCGCGACGCTGTCGAGCGCGGTCAGCATTTCGATGCGGCCGATCGGCGCGGACGGGTCGGCGGCGAGCCGGCCGCCGGCGTTGAAGAACTGGGTGAGCGAGGCGCCGACCCCGGCGACGCCGTCGCCAAGCGCGTTCTCGACGCTGGTCAGCCACTGCTCGCGGACCGCGGCGCGGGCGGCGCCGGTGGTGGCGTAGCGCGCCTCCGTGGCCTTGAAGGCGTCCCAGGCGCGGACAACGCCGGCTGTGCGGACGCCGTTGAACAGCACCTGCTCGCCATAAGCGATGTCGCCGCGGCTGGTGATCTGCGACTGCTCCAGCGTGACGCGCCGCCGGGTGAAGCCGGGCGACTGCGAGTTGGCGACATTCTCGCCGACCGCGTCGAGCGCGTTGCGATAGGCCGAGAGGCCGGAAATGCCGATCGAGAGCAGGTCGCTCACGATGCGCTCCCGTTCGGGGTGCTCGAATTGGCTTCACCGGTCGCGGCGGCGGGCGCGGCCGGGATCGCTCGGTTGAACTGGGCGAGCAGCAATTCGGCGATGCCGAAGCTGCCCTGACGCGACATCGAGTCGGCGAGCTGGGCGTCGCCCATGTCGCGGAACTGCTCCGACGACGCGCTGCCGAAGACATCCTCGGCGAGGCGCGCATTGCGCATGCTGCCGATCATCTGCCTGAGGAAGATCGCCTCGAACGCCTGGGCGGCCTGACGTAGCTGCTCGCGCTGCGCTTCGGTCGACGGTGTGCCGCTCGCGCCCAGCGCGGTCGGCGTCGCGGGATTGGCGACGGGGCCGGTCACAGGATCACCAGCTCGGCGCGCAGCGCGCCGGCTTGCTTGAGCGCCTCCAGGATTGCGACCAGATCGGATGGCGCCGCGCCGATCGCGTTCACTGCCCGGACGATCTCGGAGAGCGAGGCGCCGGGCTGCATCTCGAACATCGGCGAGCGGCGCTCGTTGATCTCGATATTGCTGTTCTGCTCGACCGTCGTCTGGCCGCGCGACAGCGGCGCGGGCTGGGAGACGCGAGGGTCTTCCGAGACCGCGACGGTAAGCCGGCCATGGCTGACGGCCGCCGGGCCGATCCGGACCGCGCCGTTGATCACGACCGTGCCGGTGCGGGCGTTGACGATCACGCGGGCCGGGGCGTCGGCCGCCTCGACCGAGAGATTCTCGATCCGGCTCATCAAGGTCGCGCGGACCTCGGCGCCTTGCGGCGCCTCGATCGCGATCGACACCGCATCGACGGCGCGGGCGATCGGCTGGCCGTGCTCGCGGTTGATCGCGTCGGCGATCCGCTGGGCGGTGGTGAAGTCCGCGTCGGCGAGGTTGAAAATGAGCGTCGGAGCGGTGGCGAAGCCGGTGTCGACCGCGCGCTCGACGGTCGCGCCGCCGGGGATGCGGCCGGCCGAGGGCACGTTGACCGAGACCTGGCTGCCGTCCTGGGCGGAGACGCCGAGGCCGCCGACGACGAGGTTGCCCTGCGCCATCGCGTAAATCTGGTTGTCCGCGCCGCGCAGCGGGGTGAGCACCAGCGTGCCGCCGCGCAGGCTGCGGGCGCGGCCGAGCGCGGAGACGGTGATGTCGACCCGCTGGCCGGGCCGGGCGAAGGCCGGCAGCTCGGCGGTGATCATCACCGCCGCGGCGTTCTTGAGCGCCGGATTGACACCCGGCGGCAAGGTGAGGCCGAACCGCGCCGCGATGCCGTTCATGCCTTGCGTCGCATATTCCAGATTGTCGTCGCCGGTGCCGGCGAGGCCGACGACGATGCCGTAGCCGACCAGCTGGTTCTGGCGGACGCCCTGAAAGGCGCCCAGATCCTTGATCCGGGTGGCGAAGGCGGGCGTTGCGAGGATGAAGAGCGCGACGAACGCGACAAGGAGCTTGCGGACCATCGGGCTCACCTCAGAACGGGCTCAGGAGATTGAAGAAGCGCTGCAGCCAGCCCTGGCGGCTGGCGCGGGCGATCTCGCCGCGGCCGATATAATCGATCCGGGCGTCGGCGATCCGGGTCGAGGCGACCCTGTTGTCCGGGCTGATGTCGGCCGGGCGGATGATGCCGGTGAGGCGGATATGTTCGTTGCCGCGGTTGATGCGGAGCTGCTTCTCGCCGGTGATCCGCATCGCGCCGTTGGGATAGACTTCGGCGACGGTCACCGTGATCTCGCCCAGCAGGCTGTTCGACTGGCCGGTGACGCCGCGTCCCTGGAAGGCGTTCTGGCCGCCCATCGAGACGTCGGTGCCGGCGAAGAAGGACAAGGGACCGGTCGCCGGCGGCGTGAGGGCGATATTGCCCTCGCGCTCGGTGTTCGAGGTGCTGGTCGATTGCCCTTGCGTGCGCTCGACCAGGACGACGGTCAGCACATCGCCGACCATGCCGGCGCGCTGGCCGTTGGTCAGCGGCGTGTAGCCGTTCGACGCCTGGAAGATCGCGCCGTTGGCGGGTGCCGCCGGCGGCTCGACGGCGATCGTCGGCCGATGCTCGGGCGACGGCCGCTGGAAGGCGCAGAGCGCTAGCGCGACCGGAAGAATGAAGAGCTTGCGCATCGGCCTAGAGCTGCTGGTTCGCGTTGCGCAGCATCTCGTCGGTGGCCGAGATCATCTTGGAGTTGACCTCGTACGCGCGCTGGGTCTCGATCATATCGACCAACTCCTGCACGACATTGACGTTCGACCCTTCGAGCGCTCCTTGGCGGATCGCGCCGCGGCCTTCCGCGCCGGCGGCACCGGTCTGGGCCGAGCCGCTCGACGCGGTCTCGATATAGAGGTTGTTGCCGACCGCCTGCAGGCCGGCCGGATTGATGAAGCGGCTGATCTCGATCTGCCCGACCTGTTGCGCCTCGGACTGGCCCTGCAGCGTCACCGAGACGGTGCCGTCGCTGCCGATCGTCACCGACTGGGCGCCGTCCGGAATCTGGATCTCCGGCTGCAGCGGCAGGCCGTCGCCGGTGACCAGCTTGCCCTCGTTGGAGAGGTGGAAATTGCCGGCGCGGGTGTAGCCCACCGTGCCGTCCGGCCGCGCGATGCGGAAATAGCCGTCGCCCTCGATCGCGAGATCGAGCGGGTTGGACGAGTTCTGGATCGTGCCCGCCGTCGTCACCCGGCCGGTGCCGGTCATCCGGACGCCGGTGCCGACGTTGAGGCCGACCGCATATTGGTTCTCGGCCGAGGAGCGCGCGCCCGGCGCGGTCATCATCTGATAGGCCAAAGTCGCGAACTCGGCCCGGTCCCGCTGGAAGCCGGTCGTGTTCACATTGGCGAGATTGTTGGCGATGACGCGCATCCGCTCGGACTGGGCGTCGAGCCCGGTGCGGGCGACCTGGAGGGCGGCAATGGACATGGGATAAGCTCCTTGGGTCTTCGCGTTACGCGTTGGGCAGCCGCATCAGATCGGCGGCGGAGGTGTCGATCTCGCGCGCGGCGGCGACGAGGTTGATCTGCTGGTCCCAGGCGCGGCTGGCGTCGATCATGTCGATCAGGGCCTGGCTGACCTGGACGTTGGAGCTCTCCAGCGCGCGCGGCGTCAGCCGGGCGGCGGGATCGGACGGCAGGGCGCCGCCATTCTCGACCCGGAACAGGCCGTCGACGCCCTTGCGGACGCGCGAGCCGGCCGGCGTGACCAGCTTCAGCCGATCGATCTGCTGCGGCTGGGCGGGATCGCCGCCCGCCGGCACGATCCAGATCATGCCATCATCGGCGATCCGGACGGAATCGGCCGGCGGCAAAGTGAGCGGGCCGGATTCGCCGAGCACCGGGCGACCGTCGCCGGTGGTGACGAGGCCGGTCGCGCTGACCTGCAGGTCGCCGCGGCGGGTATAGGCTTCGGAGCCGTCCTCGGCCTGAACGGCGAGCAGGGCATCGCCCTGCATCGCCACGTCGAGGTCGCGGCCGGTCTGGTTGACGGTGCCGCCGGTCATGTCGGCGCCGATCACGCCGCCGGTCGCCTGCGCGGAGGGGATCGCCCCCTGCGCGTTCATCCACAAGGTCTGCGCCGAGCTCATCTCGGCCCGAAAGCCGATCGTGCTCGCATTGGCGAGATTGTTCGCGGTGACGGTCTGGCGCGACATTGCCGCGCGCAGGCCGGTCAGAGCGGTGCGGGCTAGACGGTCCATTTCAAACGCTCCTCAACCCCTGCTCAGGCTCAGCTGCGCATGTTGATGATGGACTGGTCCATCTGGTTGGCCGTCTCGATCGCCTTGGCGTTCGCCTGGAAGTTGCGCTGCGCCGCGATCAGGGAGACCAGCTCCTCGGTGATGTCGACGTTCGAGCGCTCCAGCGCGCCGGTCTGGATCCGGCCGAAGGCGTCGGTGCCGGCCTCGCCGACGATCGCCGGGCCGGAGCTGCCGGTCGTCGTCCAGCGGCCGTCGCCGCGCTGGCGGAGGCCCTGCGGGTTCGAGAAATTGGCGATGAGCAGCTTGCCGAGCGCCTGGACGGTGCCGTCCGAGAAGGTGGCGGAGATGAGCCCGTCCTCGCGGATGGAAACGTCGGAGAGCTTGGCGGCGGCGATGCCGTCCTGGTCGATCGCGCCGACCGTGAAGGAGCCGGCCTGCTGGCGGGTCGCGGCGTCGAAATCGAGCGTGATCGCGATCGGGGCCGAGGCGCCGGACGGGAAGACGCTGCTGAAGCTCACCGAGCTGGTCGGCGAGACCAGCGCGCCGGCGGCGTCGAACTCGAGCTCGAGCGGCACCGGCGTCGCCGAACCGACGTTCGAGGACGCTTCCTCGTTGCCGATGAACATATGGACGTCCCAGGTGTCGGTGGCGTCGCCGGCCGCGACCGAGCCGGTGCGGACGAAATAGAGCGTCGCCGACTGGGCGTTGCCCTCGCTGTCATAGACTGTCTGCTGCTGGGAATAATTGTAGCTGTTGGGGTCGAGCCGGTTGAAGGCATAGGGGTTCTGCGGGTTGTAGACCGCGCGCAATGCCGGCTTGTCGGCGGTCGAGGGCAGGGTCACCGAAAGGTCGATCAGGGTCGTCGCGCGCGGCGTGCCGGCGGTCAGCGGCAACTGGATGTTGCGCGCCGCCTGGAGGCCATTGGCGGTCGTGTTGCCATCGGCGTCGACCGGCAGGATCTGGAGGTAGCCGCCGTTCGAGTCGGTGATGTAGCGCTGGCCGTCGACCGAGAGCGAGCCGTTGCGCGAGAAATAGGTGGTGCCGCCGGTCAGCGAATCGCGGGTCACGAAGAAGCCGCTGCCGCCGAGCGCGATGTCGAGATCGCGGGCCGAGGCCTCGAAGCCGCCCTGGGTGAACTGCTGCTCGATGCCGCGCAGGCGCGTGCCCTGGCCGGCCGTGGTGGCGGAGGCCGGCATGATGTCGCCGAACTGGGCGCGGCTGCGCTTGAAGCCGATCGAGCCGACGTTCGCGATGTTGTTCGAGATCGTCGACAGGTCGGTCTGGGCGCCGCGAAGGCCGGAGAGCGAGGTGTAGAAGGACATGAGAGGGGCTCCTTGGCTTGAATTCAGGCGAGACGAATGGCGGCCGACGGCGCGAGCAGGCCGAGGCCGGTGACGAGACGGCTCTCGCCGCCCGCGGAGGGCGACTGGATACCGCCGATCATCGTCCAGGTGGACGTGGTCGGATTGCCGCTTTGGCCGGCCGCCGTGACGACGACCCGGAGCGGGCCGTTGGCGGCGACGTTGCCGGCCCCGTCGCGGCCGTTCCAGGCGAAGGCGACCGGGCCCGCCTCGCGGCGGCCCATCTGCTCGGAATGGACGATGGCGCCATTCTGGTCGACGAGGCTGACCGTGACCTGGTCCGACGCGGCGGCGAGATTGAACTCGCCGGCATAGGCGCCGTCGCGCAACGGCGTCGCGACGTCGCTTTCGACCAGCATCGCGCGGCCGATCCAGCTCGCGGCGTCGGAGAGCCGGCTGCCGCCCAGGGCCGCGGCGATGTTGCGCAGGCTCTGGTTCATCTCGGCGATGCCGGCGACCTGGCTGAACTGGGCCATCTGGGCGACCATCTGGGTGTTGTCCATCGGGTTGAACGGGTCCTGGGTGGTCAACTGGGTGGTCATCAGCCGCAGGAAGTCGCTCTGATCCATCATGCCGGCCGCGCCGACACTGGTGGACGACGTGCCCGGATTGGCGGTGCCCGCGAGGGAGGGGATCGTCGTCATTGGCCGAGCCTCAGCGTGTCGAGGGTCAGCGTTTTGGCGGTCTGCAGCACCTGAACGTTGTTCTGGTACTGACGCGCCGCCTCGACCATGTCGATGAGCTCGGCGGTGCTGTCGACACCGGCTTCCCAGACGTCGCCATTCGCGTCGGCGAGCGGATGATTGGGGTCGTGCCGGCGGGTCGGCTCGATCGGCGCCTGGACGACGCGATCGACGGCGACCGTGGCCATGCCGGGCCGGCCTTCGACCGTGCTGAAGACCGGCCGCAGGGCGCGATAGGCCCCCGCCCGGCTGCCGGCGACGGTGCCGGCATTGGCGAGATTGGAGGCGGTCGTGTTGAGCCGCACGAGCTGCGCCGACATGGCGCGGCCGGCGATGTCGAAGACGGACATGGGCCCGGACATCGTCATTCTCCTTTGAGGGCGCGGCGGATCGTCGAGATCCGGCCTTCGAGGAAGGCGAGGGTGGCGCGGTACTGGACCGCATTCTCGGCGAAGAGGGTCTGCTCGGTGGAGAGCTCGACCGTATTGCCGTCGGGCGACGGCTCGATCGGCACCCGGTAGGCGACGGCGCCTTCCGCCGCCTGGACGGTGCTGTGGCCGCGCGAGGCGAGCTCCATCGCCTGGCGGAAATCGATATCGCGAGCCCGGTAGCCGGGGGTCGCGGCATTGGCGATGTTCGAGGCGAGCAGACTGAGGCGCTGCGAGCGCAGGCTCAGCGCCGTCCCGTGGATGCCGAACAGATCGTCGGACATGGGCAAGCATTCCCTCTAAAGCTTCGCCTCGCCGCGCCGTTAAATTGACACAGCAAGGGCGTCGGCCCGCTTCGCTGCAACGAACGTGCCAAGCTTGCCGTGTCGTGCGCCGATGCCCTTGCGCTCGATGGGGAAGGACAAGGACCGGCAAAATATTGCCGGCATCCGGCAGTTTTTTGCCGGTCGGCGGGAGGGCCGGACGTGATCGATCTTGCGGCTCGTTTCGTCGATCCCCTCGCCCTCGGCCTGGTCGTGGGCGGCTCGCTTCTGGCAGGCGCGATCGCCGGCGCGGGCGGCGACACGTTCCGCGCATTGCGCGCGCTCGGCCCGCTGCTCTCGGCCCGGCCGGTGAGGGACGGCCGGATCGCGGACCGCGCCGTCCGCCGCGTCGAGCGCATCTCGGAATATAAAGGCCTGTTCTGCGTCGACCGGGTGGCGAGTCCGGGCGCGTTCGTCCATCGCGCCGCCTGCCGGCTCGCCGATGACGAGGGCGCCGACGCCTTCTCGCTCTGGGCCCAGGAGGAGATCGAGGACCGCGCCCAGCGCCATGCCGGCGCGATCGGCGTCTGGCAGCGGATCGCCGAGGTGGCGCCGGCGATGGGCATGATCGGCACCGTGATCGGCCTGGTCGTCATGTTCGCGCGGATGAACGATCCCGCCGCGATGGGGCCCGCGATGGCGGTCGCGATGCTGGCCACGCTCTATGGCCTGCTGCTCTCCTTCGTCGTCGCCGGGCCGATCGCCGCCCGGCTCGAGCGATTGTCGCATGCCGAGCTCGCCTGGCAGCGGCGAGCGGTGGCGCGCCTGGAAGCGCTCGCGCACGCGGAAGAGGATGCGCTCGGCGACTGGCGCGAGCGCAAGGTCAGGCGGGCGGGATGAGCGGGAGCGTGCCGCGCTGGGCGGTGAGCTTCGCCGATCTTGTCCTGTTGCTGCTCGGCTGCTTCGTCCTGCTCCACGCGATGGAATCGCAGCGGCCCAAAGCGGACGACGCGGCGAGCATGCCGCGCACGACGGCGCCGGCCGGCCAGCTGCTTGCCGCCGACAGCCTGTTCGAGGCGGGCGAGGCGCGGCTGACCGAGGCGGGGCGCTCGCGCCTGCTCGCGCTCGCCGGCTCGCTTCGGGGCGGCGGCGCGACGGTGAGCGGCCGGGGCGTAAGCGAGGCGGGCCTCAGGCTCGACCGGTTCGAGCTCGCGGCGGCACGGGCCGCGGCGGTCGCCCGGGCCTTGCGCGAAGGTGGCATAGCCGAGGCCGCGATCGCCGTCGGGGTCGACAATGCACCGTCCGGCCGGCCCGGCCAGACGATCGCCGTCGCAAGGCGCTGACGCATTTGGCACGGGCGTTGCTTCACGAGGCGCGAACACAAGGAGCCCTGCCCGATGACGCCAATTTTCCGACGCCTTCCGCTCGCGCTTGGCCTGGTTGTCGCTGCGCCGGCCTTCGGTCAGGCCTTCGAGAATCTGGAGATGCTGGAAAACCGCGTCTCGGCGGCGCTTGGCGCCGCCGTCGGAGAACCCGGCGGCCCGGCGCGGCCGATCGACCGGCGGCTGCGGCTCGCGCCCTGTCCCACGCCGGCCGAGATCGATGCGCCGGCGATGGGCGCGGTCGCGATCCGCTGCGAGACGCGCGGCTGGCGCATCCGGGTGCCGCTGATGGCGGGCGCCGTCGCGGCGCCAGGCATGATGCAGGTCCGTGCCGAGCCGGTGGTCCGCCGCGGCGACCAGGTCCAGGTGGTGGCGCTCGCGGCCAATTTCAGCGTCAGCACAATGGGCATTGCCGAGCAGGACGGTGCGCCGGGCGAGCGAATCCGGGTCCGGATCGAGCGGCGCGCGACGCCGTTCATCGGCCAGGTCCTGCCCGACGGCCGGGTCGCACTGCCGGGATTCAATTAAGGCGGGACTTAATCAAACCCGCATGTCGCCGTTAATGGTTGGGAAGGGGCTTGAAGGCCCGCGTGAAGGGAAGCTCGAGATGATCGACGGAGTGGGCAAGAGCGGATCGAACCGGATCGACGTCGCACGCGGCGCCGAGCAAGGCGGCCGTGTCGCCGCCGTCGGCGAGAAGACCGCCGGCGCCCGCTCGGCCGCGGTCGAAAGCGCGGTGTTCGAACTGGTTTCCGCCGGCGCGCCGGTCGATGCGGCGAAGGTCGCCTCGGTCCGCGCCGCCATCGCCGAGGGGCGCTACAGCGTCGATCCGGGCGCGATCGCCCAGAAGATGGTCGCGCTCGATCTGCCGGAGCGATGAGCCTCCTCATCCTCGATCGGCTGGCCGGCGCGCATGAGGCGCTGATCCGCGCTTTCGACGGCAATGATCTTGCCGCGATCGAAGCCGCCACGACCGCCCTCGCTGCCGCCGTCTCCGGGGCAGGCGCACTCGATTCCCTGCAAGGCGACAATGGCGCGCGCGAGCGGCTGCACAGCCTCGCCGCGCTCGCCGTCGCGGCGCAGCAGCGCGTCAATTTCCTGACGGACCGGATGCGCGGCCGCGTCGCCGCGCTCGCGTCCCTCGGCGGCCAGGCCGAAACCTTCACCTACCGGCCCGGCGCCCGCTGACCCGCCGCCTGAGCGGCGGCCATCTGGCACGCTCTTTGCTGATCGGTCCCCGATGCGGAAGGGGACGTCATGATTCCGACGAACAACGCCGTCGAGTTGCGCGGCGCGCAGGGGCGCGTCGGCGCCGCGATCCAGCAGGCGTCGGCGCGCACCGGCGTCGATTTCACCTACCTGCTCAATCAGGCGCGGATCGAGAGCAGCCTCAACCCCAATGCGCGCGCCCGCACGTCCAGCGCGACCGGCCTCTATCAATTTATCGAGCAGACCTGGCTCGCCACGGTCGACCGCCATGGCGCGCAGCACGGCCTCGGCTGGGCGGCGAACGCGATCCAGCGGGGGCAGAACGGCCGCTATCATGTCGCCGATCCGCAGATGCGCCGCGCGATCCTCGATCTGCGCCGCAACCCCGAGGCATCCGCCGCGATGGCGGCCGAATTCGCCTCCGACAACGGCCAGTATCTCGAGCGCCGCCTGGGTCGGCCGGCCGAGAGCGTCGATCTCTACCTCGCCCATTTCCTCGGTGCCGGCGGCGCCGCGCGCTTCCTGCGCGCCCATGACGCCAATCCCGGCGCGGCGGCGGCAGGCGTCCTTCCCGCCGCGGCGCGCGCCAATCGCTGGGTGTTCTACAATCGCGACGGGTCCCCGCGCAGCTTCGCCGAGATCCGCGAGCGCTTCGCCGCCCGCATCGGCGGCGCCGGCGGCGACAATCCCGTCGCGCCGCGCCGCCAGGCCCTGCCCGACGTCCAGCTCGCCGCGCTCGACCCAAGCTTCACCCTCGGCGTCGGCAAGGCCGGGCCGGTTGCGGCGGTGAACGCGGAATATGCCCGCATCGCCTATCTGATGCTGGCTGGCATGGGCGGGGCTGAATGAGCGTATCAGCGGCCCCGAGGAAATCCTGGCTCGGCCTGAGCCGCGGCGCGGTCCTGCCGGTCGCGACCTTGCTGCTCGTCATGCTGATGGTCGTGCCGGTGCCGGCCATGCTGCTCGACGTCGGCTTCGTCACCAACATCATGATCAGCCTCGCGGTGCTGATGGTGGCCCTGAACGTCGCCAAGCCGCTCGATTTCTCCTCCTTCCCGACCGTGCTGTTGTTCGCGACCCTGTTCCGGCTGGCGCTCAACGTCGCCTCGACCCGCGTCGTGCTGGTCAACGGTCATGAAGGCACGGCCGCCGCCGGCCATGTGATCGAGGCGTTCGGCAGCTTCCTGATCGGCGGCGATTATGCCGTCGGCATCTTCGTCTTCCTGATCCTGATGATCATCAACCTGGTCGTCATCACCAAGGGCGCGGGCCGCGTCTCCGAGGTCAGCGCGCGCTTCACCCTCGATGCGATGCCCGGCAAGCAGATGGCGATCGACGCCGATCTGAACGCCGGCCTGCTGACGCCCGAGGAGGCGAAGGCGCGGCGGCAGGAGGTCGCGACCGAGGCCGATTTCTACGGCTCGATGGACGGCGCCTCCAAGTTCGTGAAGGGCGACGCGGTCGCCGGCGTGCTGATCCTCGTCGTCAACGTGATCGGCGGCCTGATCCTCGGCACGCTCAGTCACGCAATGTCGATCGGCGCCGCCGCGTCCAATTATGTCCTGCTCGCGATCGGCGACGCGCTGGTCGCGCAGGTGCCGGCGCTGTTGCTGTCGATCGCCGCCGCCTCGATCGTCACCCGGGTCAGCTCGCCGCTCGACCTCAGCGGCCAGATCGCCAGCCAGTTCGGCTCGTCGCGCGCCTGGATTCCGGTCGCCGCGATCCTCACCATTCTCGGCCTGCTCCCCGGCATGCCGCATTTCATCATCCTGACCGCCGCTGCCTTCGCGGGCGCCGTCGCCTGGAAGCTGCGCAAGGCCGAGCAGGCGCGCGCCGCCGCCCCGGCGGAGACCGCGCCAATCGCGGTCAATCCGAGCGCGATCGGCTGGGACGAGGTCAGCGACGATGCCGCTTTGGGGCTGGAAATGGGCTTCGGCCTGGTCGGCCTGGTCGACGAGCGCAAGGGCGCGCCCCTGATGGCCCGGATCACCGGCATCCGCCGTCAGCTGTCACGCGAGCTCGGCTTCGTGGTGCCGATGGTCAGGGTGCGCGACGATATGGCGCTCGCCCCGAACAGCTACCGGGTCAGCGTCGCCGGCGTCGTCGTCGCCGAGGACGAGGCCTGGCCGGAGGAATTGCTGGCGCTCGATTCCGGCGATCTGCTCGAGCGGGTCGAGGGCCGCGCGGTCAAGGACCCGACCTTCGGGCTGGACGCGGTCTGGATCCAGCCTGGCCAGCGCGCCGAAGCGGTCGTCGCCGGTTATACCGTGGTCGATCCGGCGACCGTTATCGCGACCCATTTGAATCAGGTGATCCAGGTCGCCTCGGCCGATCTGTTCGGCATGGACGAGGCGCAGAAGCTGGTCGACGCGCTCAAGGAGAATGCGCCGCAGCTTGCCGCCAACCTGACGCCGCAGCCGCTCAGCCTCGCGGCGCTCGCCGGCCTGTGCCGCGCGTTGCTGTCCGAAGGCGTGCCGCTGAAGGACTTCCGCCGCATCGCCGCGGCGATGGCCGACGCCGCCCGCGACGAGACCGACCCGATCGCGTTGGTCGAGGCGGTGCGGCAGCGGATCGGCGCCCTGATCATCCAGACGATGGTGCCGGTCAGGATGCCGCTGCCGGTCGTCACCCTCGACGCCGGCCTCGAAAGCCTGCTCAACCAGGCGGTCCGCACCGGCCAGGGCGCGATGCACCCGATCGAGCCGGGCCTCGGCCAGAAGATCGTCCAGGCGATCGGATCGGTCGCCGGTCCAATGCTGGGCGAAGGGCGGCGCTTCGCGGTCGTCACCTCGCCGGCGTCGCGCCGGGCGCTGGCGCGGCTGCTCAGCCCGCATCTGTCCGATGCGCCGGTCCTGTCCTTCCTCGAAATCCCCGACGGCAAGCCCGTCGAGGTCGTCGCCGTGGTCGGCGGCGAGGCCGAACGGCCGCTGCTTGAATCGGAGGTGGTTGCGTGAGTGTGTTTTTCAGTGGTCCCCGCACGATCGCCGTCGCGAGCGGCAAGGGTGGGGTCGGCAAGACCAATGTCAGCGTTAATCTGGCGGTTGCGCTGGCCAAGGCGGGCGGGCGCACCTTGCTGCTCGATTGCGACATGGGGCTCGCCAATGCCGGCATCCTGCTCGGGCTGGATTCAGCCTGGACGATCGGCGACGTTCTCGCCGGCCGCTGCGCGCTGGACGATCTGATCATGGCGGGGCCCGCCGGTCTCGCCTTCGCGCCGGGGCATAGCGGCACCGGTTCCGGCTCCACCCTTTCCGCCGCCGAGCGCTGCCGCTTGTTCGACGCCCTCGCCCCTTATCGTGCGCGGTTCGACCGGATCGTGATCGACACCGGCTCGGGCATCGAGGTATCGGCGCTGGCCTTGCTCGCCGCCGCCGACACGCCGCTGATCGTCATCGCGCCGGAGCCGACGTCGTTCGTCGACGCTTATGCGCTGGTGAAGGCGCTGGCGGTTTCGCACGGCCTCGACCGGTTCGAGATCGTGACGAACATGGTCCAGAGCGAAGCGGCCGGCCACGCGCTGTTCGACCGCTTCCGCGCCGTCGCGACCCGCTTTCTCGATCTTGAGCTGGTCTATGCCGGCGCGGTTCCGAACGATCCCTATGTCCGCGAGGCGGTGCTGAGGAAGCGCTGCGTCGTCGAGGCTTTCCCCGGCGCGCCGGCGACACGCGCCTTCGCCCGGCTCGCAACGCGCTTCGCCGCGCCCGCGCGCCGTCCCGCGCCCGATCCGGTGGGGGAGCTGCATGGCGCTCAATGATCCCCAGCCGGTCGCCGTCACTTACGGTCGCAGCCCACGTGCAAGCCCGGACGTGCTGGTGCGCGCCCATATGGCTCTGGTGCGCAAGATCGCCTGGCACGTTCATGGCCGCGTCGCCTCGGCGATCGATGTCGAGGATCTGGTCCAGATCGGCATGGTCGCTTTGGTCGAGGCCGCAAACGGCTTCGAGGATCGCGGCCACGCCTTCGCCACTTATGCGACGATGCGCATCCGCGGCGCGATGATCGATCACTTGCGTCGCCACGCCACCTTGTGTCGATCCGCGATGGCGCGGCGGCGCGAGCTCGCCGAAGTGCGGCGGCGGCTGGAGAACCGGCTCGGCCGTTCGGCGGACGATGCCGAGATGGCACAGGAGATGGGGCTCGACGCGGCCGCCTATCGCGAGCTGATCGACGACAGCCAGGCGGTGCAGCAGGATTCGATCGACGACATCTATTCCGATCATTCGATGTGGTTCGCCGATCTCGAGGAGCAGGCGGACGAGGCGATCGACCGCGACCGGCTGAAGGCGGCGATCGCACAGGCGATCTCCGACCTGCCGGAGCGCGACGGACTCGTTCTGCAGCTCTATTTCGTCGAGGAAATGAACCTCGAGGAGATCGGCCAGACGCTGAACGTCGGCGCGGCGCGCATCTGCCAAATCAAGAAGGCGGCGCTCGACAAGGTTCGGGTGAGCCTGGCCGGCTGGGCCTTTTAGGACGAAAAGCCCGGTGCGCAGACCGCACCGGGCTCCCCGACACCCCGCTCAGCGAGAACTTAGCGGAGCAGGTTCATCACGTCCGACTGGGACTGGTTGGCCTGGGCCAGCATGGCGGTCGCCGCCTGGCTCAGGATCTGCGACTTGGCGAGGTTGGTCGATTCGGCCGAGAAATCGGCGTCCTCGATCCGCGACCGCGCGTCGGACAGGTTGGTGACATTGTTGGTCAGGTTGTTGACAACCGACGTCAGGCGGCTCTGGCTGGCGCCGAGGCTCGCCCGGGCCGAGTTGATCGCCGTCAGCTGCGCGTCGACATTGGTGATCGTCGTCGCGGCGGCCGCAGCCGTGCTGACCGAGAAGTCAGCCGCCTGGTAATCGTCGCTGTCGAGGAACGCCTTGGTGATCGCAACCGTCTCGGCATTGGCGCCGACCTGGACCGAGATGTCGTCCGAAGCCGTGTCGGTCGCCGCATAGTCGAACACCGTGACACCGTTGAACTTGGTGTTGGTGAGGATGTCGGCGATCTGGGCCTGGAGCGCGGCGCTCTCGACGTTCAGGTTGGTGCGGTCCGCGGCCGAGTAGGTGCCGCTGGCGCTCTGCACCGCGAGCTCGCGGACGCGCTGCAGCATGTTCGACACTTCACCCAGGGCGCCTTCGGCGACCTGACCCAGCGAAATGCCGTCATTGGCGTTGCGGATCGCCTGGCTCATGCCGCGAATCTGCGCGGTCATGGTGCTGGAGATCGCGAGGCCGGCGGCGTCGTCGCGAGCAGAGTTGATGCGCTTGCCCGAGGACAGGCGCTCCATCGCGGTCTGCAGGGCCTGATTGGCGACCCGGCTGCCGTTCTGCGCGCGGAGAGCCGCGCTATTGGTGTTGATAACGGTCATCTTAATGTTCCTTTCCGCTCAATCGCGGCTGCCGGGGGTCGATCCCAAGCGTGCCACGAAAGGCATTAACGGCGGGCCTGCCCGGGGCTTTAATCACGTTTCGTTGAGCGTCGGTTTTTCGACGCCCCGCACCGTCAAACGGCCGACGAACATTTGCCTTCTTCTTGCCCGCCCCTCTGAGCGGCGCGCTTGGCACGCGCTTTGCTTTACTTGCCCCGATCCGCGGGGGAGTTGCATGATCGGTTTGAGCGACAAGGCGGCGAAGGCCAATCCCACCCTGGCCGCATGGCTGGAGGGCGCGGGCCTGCGCGCGCGCCGGTTCGCCGCCTGCGACGGCTGGGCGACCGGCCCGGCGATCCTGTCCCGCGACGAAGCCAAGACCGCCCGGCCCTGCGATCTGGTGATCGATCAGGGCGACCCGCCCTCGCTGATCCGCGCCACCGCCACCGCACCGGCATTCCTCCGCTACGGCGCCGACGACCTCGTCTTCGGCAATGCGCTAGCGGCCGAGCTGGTCCGCCCCGCCGCCCGGCCCGGCTGCGGCGAGCCGGCGAGCGCGGCGACGATCGACTTCTCCCAGCGGATCGCGACCAGCGACTGCTCGGTGCTGCTGCTTGGCGAGACCGGCACCGGCAAGGAAGGCCTCGCCCGCTATATTCATGCCTCGTCTTCCCGTGCGCTGGGGCCGTTCACCGCGGTCAATTGCGCGGCGCTCCCCGAGACGATGCTCGAGGCGATCCTGTTCGGCCATCGCAAGGGCGCCTTCACCGGCGCTCTTGGCGACGGCGAGGGCCTGTTCGGCGCCGCCGACGGCGGCACCCTGCTGCTCGACGAGATCGCCGAAATCCCGCTCGCGTTTCAGGCCAAGCTGCTCCGTGCCCTGCAGGAGCGCGAAATTCTCCCGGTCGGCGCGGTCCGGCCGGAGCCGGTCGACGTCCGCGTCATCGCCTGTGCCAACCGCGATCTTGCCGCCGAAGTCGCCGCCGGCCGGTTCCGCGCCGATCTCTACTGGCGGCTGAACGTGCTGCCGATCGATCTGGCGCCGCTGCGCGCGCGCCGGCTCGACATCCGCGCGATCGCCGCCGCCTTGCTCGTCCGGCACAGCCCGGCCGGCGCGCCGGTGCCGTTCCCGACCGCTGCCGCGCTCGACCGGCTGATGGCGCACGACTGGCCGGGCAATTGCCGCGAGCTGGAAAACGTCATCCAGCGGGCGCTGCTGCTGCGCGCCGGCGAGCGGATCGAGGCCGAGGACCTCGCCATCGACCGGGTCGCCGCCGCGCCCGTCGCCAATGCGGCCACTCTCGCCGAAGCGGGTCGCTCCGCCGAAGCGACCCTGATCCGTGCCGCGCTCGACGAAAGCGAGGGCCACCGCGTCCGCGCCGCGAGGCGGCTCGGAATTTCCGAGCGCACCCTTCGCTACCGGCTCGCCGAAATGCGCGCCGTGGCCGCCTGAAGGAGAGCTGAGCCATGACCTCGATCGACGCGACCCGGCTGATGCAGATGCGCTCTGCCATCCTGGAGCAGAACAGCGCGCTGAGCCGCGCCGCAGGGCTCGGCGCGCCGAGCCTCACCGAGGCCGGCTCGCCGACCCAGGTGGGCGGCTTCGGCCAGGCGCTCAGCCGCGCGCTCGACCAGGTCAACGACAGCCAGGCGCGCGCCTCGGCGATCACCGAATCCTACGAGCGCGGCGAGACGACCGATATCGCCGCGGTGATGCTGGCCCGCCAGCAGGCGTCGATCGGCTTCGAGGCGACCCTTCAAGTCAGGAACCGACTCCTGACCGCCTACAGAGACATCATGAGCATGCCGGTGTGATGATATGAGCGATACGACGGCCAACGACCTTCCCGTGCGCGCGCCCGCCGCCGCTTCGCCCTTCCGGGGCGGGGCCGGCGGTCTTCGCGCCTTCCTCGCCCAGCCGGCGGTGGCCAAGAGCCTTCCGCTGGTCGGCATGGTGGCGATGCTCGGCCTCGCCGCGATGCTGTGGATGATCTTCAGCGCCGCTCCCAGCCGGACGCTCCTCTCCAACCTGCCCGACGAAGAGAAAGCGGCGGTGGTCGAGGCGCTGACCGGCGGCGGCATCGCCAGTTCGCTCGACCATGCGACCGGCGCGGTCACCGTCTCGGAGGACGATTATCACCGCGCCCGGATGCTGGTCGCCCAGCGCGGCCTGCCGCGCGGCGGCCAGGACGGATCGGAAATGATCAGCTCGATGCCGCTCGGCGCCAGCCGGGCGGTCGAGACCGAGCGCATCCGCGGCGCCCGCGAGCGGGACCTCGCCCGCACCATCGAGGCGATCGACGTCGTCCAGACCGCGCGGGTCCACCTCGCCGTGCAGCAGCCGAGCGTGTTCGTCCGCGAGCAGCCGAACGCCGCCGCTTCCGTGATGCTCACCCTCGCCGCCGGCCGCAGCCTCGGCGACAGCCAGGTGCAGGCGATCGTCAACCTCGTCGCCTCGTCGGTGCCGGGCCTGACGCCGGACGGCGTGTCGGTGATCGACCAGAATGGCCGCCTCCTCTCCCGCACCGCCGGCGACGGCGCGAGCGGCGCCTCGGAGCGGCAGCTCGCCGCGCAGAACGCGGTCGAGGACCGCTATCGCCGGGCGATCGCCGCGATCCTGACGCCGATCGTCGGGGCCGAGAATTTCACCGCCGAGGTCCATGCCGACATCGACTTCTCCGAAGTCCAGTCGACCCGCGAGGGCTATCCCGAGAACCAGCGCGCGCTGCGCGCCGAGGAAGGATCGCTGTCGACCGAGGG
>NZ_JBQTIN010000089.1:0-4707 GCF_052388015.1 Sphingosinicella sp. | reverse complement strand
GGCCGCAAGAGCTTCGAGGACGCCCAGGCGGTCCTCAAGAACATCGGCGAGATCCGTTCGGCGACCGACTTCTTCAAGCTGCAGGGCGACTATGCCCGCGGCGCGTTCGATGCCGCGATCGCCGAGAGCGCCCGCGTCAGCGAGGCGATGCTCAAGATCGCCAACGACGCCGCCGAGCCGCTGACCAGCCGCTACACGGTCGCGGCCGAGCGCGTGAAGACCCTCGTCGCCGCCTAAGGCTTTTACGAGGGGCCGCGCGTATTTGCGGCCACGCACGGTCGTGTGGAAAAGGGCGGGCGTTCCCAGTCGGAACGTCCGCCCTTTTTGTTCATTCTTAATCCTCCCCTTGGAGGGGAGGTGGCAGCCCGCAGGGCTGACGGAGGGGTATCAGCTTCTGTGGATGTTCTCCGCCGCTGACACCCCTCCACCGGCTTCGCCGATCCCCCTCCCCTCAAAGGGGAGGATTTTTGGCTGGCTCGTTCACCACCTTCACCCCTTGTCGCCGATCATGGCGATGCATTATTTATCGGCAACGATGAGCATGGACCGCTTTCCCATCACCGCAACCGACGACGACCGGACCGACGAGAGCGACGGCGATCTCGGCGTCGCGACCAAGACGCGCACCAGGACGAAGACGCCGTCGCCCTACAAGGTGTTGATGCTCAACGACGATTACACGCCGATGGAGTTCGTCGTCCACGTCCTGCAATCGATCTTCAAGATGAGCATCGAGGACGCGACGCGGGTGATGCTCCACGTCCACCAGCGCGGCGTCGGCGTGTGCGGCATCTTCCCCTATGAGGTCGCCGAGACCAAGGTCGCGCAGGTGATCGACTTCGCCCGCGAGAACCAGCACCCGCTCCAGTGCACGCTGGAGAAGGCCTGAGCACTTCGCCGATCGACCTTCCTGTTCTGAGTCACCCCGGCGAAAGCCGGGGCCCATGAACACGGCCGATAAGGGGAAGGCGACGACCTGATCGCCTGCCTCGCTTGCCCCGGAGTGCATGGGTCCCGGCTTCCGCCGGGATGACTCATTTGGGGGTGGCCCGGGACGGCGCGAATCGCGCCGCGGCGAATGCGGCCAGCAGCGGCAGGACGATCCCCGCCGCCCACATCCAGCCCGGGTGCGGGATCATCACCATCGTCGCGACGCCGCCGGCGATGACCAGCAAGGCGACGACCCAGCCGGCCATGACGCGGCGGGCGACGAGATTGGCGGCGAGCGCCCCGGCGAGCGCGCCGACGAACCAGGCGACCAGGACGAAGACCAGAGCCATCACCGGCATCACGCTCATCAGCCGGTCGATGTCGCGCGGATTGGTCGCGTCGAATCCGGGCGGCGGCGGGTAGATCATGTGGCCGAGGGCCTCGATGCCGGCCACGCAGGCGACGGCGACGATGATGCCGGCAAGGATGCCGAGGATCATGCGCATGGCGGACTCCCCCCTCGGCCCTTGCATAGCGGATCATCGGGCCGGGCGACAGGTCCGCATGTTGCCAAGCGCGGCCGGCAGGTTCATGGGGCCGCCATGCTTTCTCAACGGACGCGGTATACAATTCGCGCGCTGCTCCACCTCGCCGACCGGTATGGCGAGGGGCCGGTCCAGCTCAGCGAGATCGCCGAGAAGCAGAATCTCCCCGCCAAGTTCCTGACCGTGATCCTCTCCCAGATGCGGCGCGCCGGGCTGGTCGAGACGATGCGCGGGCGCGAGGGCGGCTATTGGCTCGCCCGGCCGCCGGCCGAGATCAGCTATGGCGAGATCGTCCGGCTGACCCGCGGATCGCTCGGCCTGCTGCCCTGCGCCAGCCGCTATGCGCACGAGACCTGCAAGAACTGCATCAGCGAGGACAAGTGCCGGCTGCACCGGGCGATGCTGCTGGTCCGCGACGAGACGGCGCGGATCCTCGACGGCCTCAGCCTCGCCGACCCGGTGGAGCTCGACGCGCCGGACACGCACGGGATCGCGGGATGAGCCATGCCCATGTCGCGGTGGTCGGGGCGGGCCTGTCGGGGGCGCTGCAGGCGATCCATCTCGTCCATGCCGGCGCCGGCAAGGTCAGCCTGATCGAGCGCTCGCGCGTGCCGGGCCGCGGGGTCGCCTACGGGACCGACCGGCCGGAGCATCTGCTCAACGTGCCGGCGCGGCGGATGTCCGCTTATCCGGACCGGCCGGATCATTTCACCGACTGGTGGTCGGCGCGCGGCGGAGACGAGGAGGGCTATGCGCCACGCATGGTCTATGGCGATTATGTCCGCGCCCAGCTCGCCGAGGCGATGCACGGGATCGAGATCGTTTCCGGCGAAGCGGTGGACATAAGCTCGATCGCCGGTGGCGAAGAGGTGCGACTCTCCGACGGCCGAACGATCGCCGCCGACGCCGTCGTCCTCGCGCCGGGCAATCTGGAGCCGGCGGTGCCGGGCCGGTTCGACGTGGCGGCGCTGGGCGCGGCCTGGATCGGCGATCCCTGGGCGGCCGATCTGGGGGAGGGGCTGGGCGCCGACGCCACGATCGTCATTCTCGGCACCGGCCTGACCGCGGTCGACACGGCGCTGACCCTCGATGCGCGCGGGTTCACCGGGCGCATGCTCGCGCTCTCGCGCCGCGGCCTGAGCCCACGCGCGCACGAGCCGCGCGAGCCGATGGTCGCGCCGCAGGAGCAATTGCCGACGAGCTGCGCCGGTCTCACCCGGCGGCTGCGGCGGCGTTCGGCCGAGGTCGGCTGGCGGAGCGCCGTGCACGAATTGCGCAGCGTGACCCAGGGGCTGTGGCGCGATGCGTCGGCTGTGGAGCGCGGCCGGTTCCTCAGGCATTTGCGTCCGTGGTGGGACGTGCATCGCCACCGGATCGCGCCGGCCGTCGGCGCGACGATCGCGCGGCTGGAGAGAGAAGGTCGGCTTGCCTTCGTCCCCGGCAAGATCGTCGCGGTCGAGCCGGCCGGGACCGGCGCGCGCCTGATTTGGCGACCGCGCGGGTCCGACAGGGTCGAAACCGTCGAGGCGGCCCGGATCGTCAATTGCACCGGGCCGGAGATGAACATCGTCCGCGCCGGCGAGCCCTTGTTCGACGCGCTGATCGCCGCCGGCCGAATCCGGCCCGATCCGCTGCGCATCGGCCTCGACGTCGACTGGGATTGCCGGGTGCTGGGCGGAGACGGCGCGCCGTCGGCTACCCTCTCGGCGATCGGCCCGGTGACGCGCGGCACCTTCTGGGAAAGCGTCGCCGTCCCCGACATCCGCGTCCAGGCGGAGCGGGTGGCGAAAAGGTTGGCGGGTTAGACTCCCTCCCTGCAAGGGAGGGGCCGGGGGTGGGTGCCGCCGAAGGCGGTCGAAACCGGGGTCGCCGGGAGCGTCGCTGCGCTCGCCTACCCACCCCTAACCCCTCCCTTCGCAGGGAGGGGGATGTTTCCGCTAAAGCTCGATCCGGAACAGGGCGCCGCCGCCCTCCGCCGCGCCGATGTCGATCGCGCCGCGATGGGCCAAGACGACCTGGCGGGCGAGGCTGAGGCCGACGCCGGTCCCCTTCTTCTTGGTGGTGAAGAAGGGGAGGAAGATGTCCTGACGAAGGGACTCCGGCACGCCCGGGCCGTTGTCGGACACCTCGATCCGGGTCCGCCCGGCGCGCGGGTTGGAGAAAGCGAGCCTGACGACGGGGCCGGCGGCGTGGCCGCGCGCGGCGTCGGCCGCGTTGCGCAGCAGGTTGATCAGCACCTGGCTCATCAGATCGGGGTCGGCCTCCAGCGGCGCCATCCGGTCCTCGACGCTGATATCCAGCGCCACGCCTTCCATCCCGTCATGGGCGCGGAACAAGGCGGTCAGCTCCCCGGCCCAGCCGGCGACGTCGATCGGACGGCGGCGAATCTCCGGCGCGCGGCTGATCTGGCGATAGCTTTCGACGAAATGCATCACCCCGTCGGCGCGGCGGGCGAGCGTTTCGACCGCGGCGCGGGCGTCGGTCACCTCGGCGTTCGATCCGTCATCCGCCTTGCGCATCAGGTCGGTCGCGCTGTGGGCGAGGCTGGTGACCGGCGTCATCGAGTTCATGATCTCGTGAGTGAGGACGCGGATGAGGTCCGACTGGGCGGCGATCTCGATCGCGTTCAATTCGCTCTGGATCGGCTGGACAGCGACGACCCGGACCAGCCCGCCGAGCCGGTGAACGACCGCGGCGCCGAGCAGCACCGTTTGCGGCACGCCGTCGGTGAGCAGCGGGACAAGGCGGGGGCGGTTGACCGCGCCGCCTTCCAGCGCGGCGGCGAAGGCCTCGCCATAAGCGCGGAAATCCTCGACCCGGACGCCGCGATGGCGGATCAACAGCCGGCGCGCCGCCTTGTTGGCGAGCTCGACCTTGCCGTTGGCGACGGTGACGAGTGCGGTCGGGGCGTCGTCGAGCACCGCCTCGAAGAAGCGGTTGGCGTCGATCAGGGCATGCTTCTCGTCGCGCATCCGCTTGATCGCGGCGTCGAGCACCTCGCCCAGCTCGCCGAAGCCGCTGCCGTCGAAGCGATGGCGGAAGCCCTGGCTGAAATCGGCGAAACGGACCGAATCGATGAAGCGGGCGAGCTCCATATTGGTGCGCTGGATGTGCCGCCAGAGCATCGCCGCCGCGCCGGCGACGAGCAGGCCGGCGACGATCCGGGCGGCGCCGAGCTCGGGCTGGCCAAGCGCCGCGACGAAGCCGAAGGTCACCGCGATCAGCAGCGCCA
>NZ_JBQTIN010000088.1:0-22451 GCF_052388015.1 Sphingosinicella sp. | reverse complement strand
CCAAAAGCCGCCCGCCGCGAAGCGGTCGTGCGGGGGCGGGGGCCCGCGGGGGGGGGGGGGGGGGTGGGGGGGGCCCCCCCCGCGGGGGGCGCCCCCCCGGGGCGCGGGGGGGTGCGGACGGCGCCGCCCCGGGCCGGGGGCGGCGCCCCCCCACCCCCCCCCCCCCCGCCCCGGCCCGCCCCCCCCCGCACGACCGCTTCGCGGCGGGCGGCTTTTGGCCCAGGGCGGCGTCGCTTGTCGGTCACGATGCATCAAGCATCGTTCCCTCCTCGCTCCTTGCCACGAGCCAAAATCCGCTCCGTCACGGCCGTTGCGGGTACCGAACACGGACCCCTCGCTCAGCGCGGCATTTGCAGCGAGGCGTAGCAGGTGAAGCCGCTCATCCCCGTCTGCAGCCGCCGGATATAATTGGCATAGGCCTGGGACGAGCCGGGGCTGACGCCGGCGGGCGTCGAGCCGTTGAGCAATTGGCGCGCTTCCTCGCCGCGGAGCGGCCGCGCCAGCGGCGGCGCTGCACCGGCGGTGCCCGGCGTGACCGTCGTCCCGTCCGGCGCGATATAATTGCCGGCCGCATGCGGCCCCGGCACCGGGATCTCGCAATTCAGCACCGATCCCGCGGTCTGGGCCAGCGCCGGACGGACGGTGACCACCGTCGAGGCCGCCGCGGCGCCCAGATAGAGGAAGGTGCGCCGGCTCGGCTGGAAGCCGCCGTCATTCTGTGGCTCGTCAGCGCCGCTCATGGGAATTTCCGATACACGCCCGCGATTGATTAAGCGTAAAGCGCGGCCAAGGCGAGCGGTAGCGCGCGCCTGTGCCGCATCGGGACGGAGCCGGAGTGACGAGTGACCTGCTGACACGGGTGCTGCTTGCCGCGCTGATCGCGGCGGCCGGCGGCGGCCTGGCCTGGTGGCTGGGCGCGCCGCCGATCGCGATCCTGGCCGCTCTCGCCGCCGGGCTTGTCGCCCATGCGGTCGCCCGGCCGCCGCGCGGCGTACCGGCTCCGGCCGCGCCGCCCGTGGAAGCGACCGAGACCGCGACGCCCTCTCTTGACGAGGTCATCGAGGCCATCGACGAGCCGCTGCTCATCGTTCGCGAACGGCGGGTCCTGCGCGCCAACGCCGCCGCCAAGACGCTGCTTGGCGCCCATATCGACGGCGTCGATGTCCGGCTCGCGATACGCCATCCGGCGGCGGCCGAGCGCCTCGCGGGCGAGCCCGCGGAGAGCGACGCGGGCGACGTCGAGATCGTCGGGTTGGGCGAAGCCGGACGTCCCTGGTTGATGCGCCTGCGCGCCCTGCCGGACGGCAGCCAGCTCGTCCGCCTCATCGACCAGAGCGCGACGCGCGCCGCCGAGCAGATGCGGGTCGATTTCGTCGCCAATGCGAGCCACGAGCTGCGCACCCCGCTCGCCACGCTGCTCGGCTTCCTAGAGACGCTTGAGGACGAAGAAGCGGCGAGCGACCCCGCAACACGCGCGCGGTTCCTTCGCATCATGTCGGGCGAGGCAAGCCGCATGCGCGCATTGGTCGACGACCTTATGTCGCTGTCGCGGATCGAGGCCGAGCGCTTCGCCGCGCCGCGCGGACCCGTCGACCTGCTGGACGTGATCGAAGAGGTGCGCGACGCGCTCGCTCAACCGCTCGCCGCGCAGGGCGCGACGCTCGCCATCGAGAACGAAGCACCGAGCGCCGTCGTCCAGGGCGACGAGCCGCAGCTCGCCCAGATGCTCGCCAACCTGATCGCGAATGCTCTGAAATATGGCCGGGAGGGCCGCCCCGTGCGCGTGCGGCTTGCGCATGAGGACGGCGACATGCTCTCGATCGCCGTGATCGACGAGGGCGAAGGCATTGCGCCGGAGCATCTCCCGCGCCTCACCGAGCGCTTCTACCGCGTCGACGCCAGCCGCAGCCGTCAGGTCGGCGGCACCGGGCTCGGGCTCGCCATCGTCAAGCACATCGTCCAGCGCCATCGCGGCCGGCTCGAAATCGCCAGCAAGGTCGGCGAAGGCACCGTCGCGCGCGCGCTGCTGCCGCTTGCAACTGTCACGGAAGAGTCACGAAACTGAATCATTGGCGTAGAAATTCCGTCATGATTCTGTTCGGAGAATCCGGTGAGGCTGCTCTGGTTCGCGACACTCCTCGGCCTCGCCGCGCCCGCCTTCGCTCAGGACTCGTCGACCCGATTCGCCGGCGCGCCGCGGATCGGCTCGACATCGGGTTGGTCGGTGAAACCGCGCGGTCGCGTCCAATATGATGTCGGCGACATATCGGCGCCGGCCGGCGTCACCGTCCCCGGCCTCGGTTCCGTCGATGAGGTGCGCCGAGCGCGGCTCGGTGTCGAAGGCACCGCGCCCGGAGGTTTCTCCTACGTCTTCGAGATGGAGCTGTCCGAGCCGGTGGACGAGATCGTCGATGCGACGATCTCATGGCGCGCGTCGGACCGGCTGACGCTCACGGTCGGGCAGCATAACAACTTTCAGTCGCTGGACGAGCTGACTAGCTCGCGATTCAGCTCTTTCATCGAGCGCGCCGCGTTCACCGACGCTTTCAATTTCGAGCGCCGGCTCGGCCTGTCCGGCACCCTGACAAGCGGGCCGGTAACGGCCCAACTCGGCATCTTTCACGACAATCTGCTCGACGTCGACGAGGGCGACGATATGCTGAGCGTGGACGGCCGCATCATCTACGCGCCCCGTATCGGCGGCACGCAGTTTCACCTGGGCGCGTCCGCGCACTGGCGGGACAATGGCGACTTGGTCGCACGCGGCACGACCACCCGTTACCGGCAGCGGCCGTTTATCCATGCCACCGATGCGCGCTTCCTCGCCACGCCGGCGCTCGCGGTCGACCGCGAGACGAGCTTCGGTCTTGAGGCGGCTGCGATTCGCGGGCCGTTTCATTTTGCCGCCGAAGCACACTGGCTACACCCCGACCGCGTCACCGGCGCCGATCCGACCTTCTTCGGTTTCTATGCAGAGGCAGGCTGGTTCCTGACCGGCGAGACGCGCGGCTATCGCGGCGCGCGCTGGGACCGGACCCGGGTGCGGCGGCCGGTCGAGGAAGGGGGCTTCGGCGCGGTCCAGCTCAACCTGCGCTACGACTATCTAGATCTAAGCTCGCGCGGGATCGTCGGCGGCATCCAGAACGGGCTGCAACTCGGCCTGACCTGGATTCCGACCGACTATGTTCGTTTCCTCGCCAACTATGCGCGCCTGTCGTACGACGACGCCGCGATACCGGCCGGAGGCATGCGGCGCGACTATGCGGTCGATGTGATCGGCGTGCGTGCACAAGTCGATTTCTGAGAGGCCGGGACCGGTGTCATCAATCTGTCATCAAAACGTCACAGGAGGCTCTCTGGAGCGACCTAGTTTCGCAGCCTACCAACACTATCGCGACTCATGGAGGGGCACGTGCGCAAGACTCTGATGGCCTTGATGGCGGCCGGCCTGGCCCTCGCCGGCTGCGGCTCCGGCGCAACCGGGGGGTCCGAAGGCGGCTCGCGCAGCCAGATTCGCGTCGTCGGTTCCTCGACTGTCTACCCCTTCGCGATCGCCGTCGCCGAGCGCTTTGGTCAGGCCAATCCCGGCTTCCAGTCGCCTATCGTCGAATCGACCGGCACCGGCGGCGGCCTCAACCTGTTCTGCGGCGGGGTCGGCCCGCAGCATCCGGATGTCGCCAACGCCTCGCGCCGGATCAAGGCCACCGAGATCGAGCAGTGCAACCGCAACGGCGTCAACCAGATCATCGAGATTCCGGTCGGCATCGACGGCCTGGCGCTGATCGAATCGGCGCAGCGCCCGACCGGCTTCCAGCTCACCGCGCGCGACGTCTATGCCGCGCTTGCCGCTAATCCGTTCGGCCGGCCGCAGACGGCACAGACCTGGCGCGACGTCAATCCGGCGCTGCCCGCCGTGCCGATTCGGGTCTACGGCCCGCCCCCCACGTCCGGCACGCGAGACAGCTTCGCCGAGCTGATTCTCGAGCGCGGTTGCAATAGCGATCCGGCAATGGAGCGGCTGAAGGCAAGCGATGCCGACCGGCACCGGCAGGTCTGCACCCAGCTGCGCGAGGACGGCGCCTATGTCGAGGCGGGCGAGAACGACAATCTGCTCGTCCAGCGCGTGTCGGAAAATCAGGGCGCCGTCGGCGTGCTCGGTTATTCGTTCCTCGAGGAGAATGGCGAGCGGGTGCGCGGCATCCCCATCGGAGGCATCGCCCCCACTGCCGCGACGATCACCAACTTCACCTACCCGGGCGCGCGCCGGCTCTATATCTATGTGAAGGGCGAGCATTTGAACGCCATTCCCGGCCTGCGCGAGTTCCTCACCGCCTGGACGCAGGGTTGGGGGCCGGGCGGTTATCTCACCCGGCGCGGCATGATCGCGCTGCCGGACAATGAGCGGCAGGCGGCCGAGCAGGCGGTCCGCAACCCGCGGCCAATCACCGCGCGCGATCTGCAATAGGCGGCGGCTTGTCGGTCGCCGCCATCGGGCTGCTCGTCCTTGGCCTGGGCCTGATCGCCTGGGTCACAGCGCGCGCGCGCGCGGCGGCCTTCGCCGGCATTGGTGGCGACACGAAGGAGCGGCCCCATTCGCGGCCCAGTCAGCACGGCTGGTATGTAGCCCTGTGGACCGTCCTCCCGGCCGCGCTATTCCTGGTCGCCTGGCAGAATATTTCGGGCAACCTGGTCTATGCGCAGGTGCTGGCCAGCCCCGAGGCGGCCGGCCTGCCCGGCTTCGGGCTGCAGCGGTCGACGATCCTCAACGAGGCCTATGCGCTCGCCACCGGCGCTTCGACGACCGCGTTCAACCGCGAGGCCTTCGCGCTGGCGCCGGCCTATGCCCGGGCATTGTCCTTCTACAACTGGATCGGCTTCACGGTCGCGATGCTGGTCGCCTTCGCCGCCGGCGCCTGGGCGTTCAGCCGCCTCTCGCCGCAATTCCGCGCCCGTACCAGGGTCGAGCGCGTGATGATGGCGATATTGCTGCTCGCCTCGCTGATCGCGATCCTGACCACGCTCGGCATCGTCCTTTCGCTGCTGTTCGAATCCTTGCGCTTCTTCGCGATGGTGTCGCCGATCGAATTCCTGTTCGGCACGTCGTGGAGCCCGCAAATGGCGATCCGGGCCGATCAGGCCGGATCGTCCGGCGCGTTCGGCGCGATTCCCTTGTTCTGGGGCACGATCTTCATCGGCGCGATCATCGCCATGATCGTCGCCATCCCGCTGGGCCTGATGAGCGCGATCTACCTCACCCAATATGCGAAGCCCCGGGTGCGCGCCTGGCTGAAGCCCATTCTCGAGATCCTCGCCGGCGTGCCGACCGTGGTCTACGGCTATTTCGCCGCACTCACCGTCGCGCCGGCGATCCGCGACCTCGGCCTGTCGCTCGGCATCCGCTCGTCGACCGAGAGCGCGCTCGCTGCCGGCCTGGTGATGGGGATCATGATCATTCCCTTCGTCTCGTCGATGGCCGACGACAGCATCGCCGCGGTGCCGCAGGCGATGCGCGACGGCAGCCTGGCGATGGGGGCGACGACCAGCGAGACGATCAAGAGGGTGCTTGTCCCGGCCGCGCTGCCCGGCGTGGTCGGCGGCGTGCTGCTCGCGGTCAGCCGGGCGATCGGCGAGACGATGATCGTGGTGATGGCGGCAGGTCTCGCCGCCAACCTCACGCTCAATCCGTTCGACAGCGTCACCACCGTGACTACCCAGATCGTCCAGCTGCTCACCGGCGACCAGGAGTTCAACAGCCCCAAGACGCTCGCCGCCTTCGCGCTGGGCCTCGTTCTCTTCCTGGTCACGTTGGCGCTAAACATCGTCGCGCTGCGCGTCGTGAAGAAATATCGCGAAGCCTATGAGTGACGCCGCCCTCCGCGCCGACACGATCGACCCGACGCCGACCGATTGGGGCGGCGCGGAGATGCGCGCGCGCATTCGCAGGCGCTACGCTGCCGAGCGGCGCTTCAAGCTGCTCGGCCTGACCGCGATCCTGGTCTCGGTGGGCTTCCTCGCCTTCCTGCTGGTCACGATGGTCGGCAACGGGGCGCGCGGCTTCACCCAGTCCGAGGTCCGGCTCGAGGTGGATTTCCCGCGCTCGTCGCTGTTCCTCGATCCCGCCGCATTGCGCGGTTTCGGCGCCGAGCAGGCGATCGCCAATGCCGATTTCGAGCGGGTGGTGAACGAAGCGGCGACCGCCCAATATGGTGCCGACGGCCCGGCTCTCTTCTCGCCCGGCGCGCGGCTTCGCCTGCGCGACACGGTGCGCGCCAACCCTGATATCCTGGCCGGCCGCGCCACGCTCTGGTTGCCCGCTTCGACCGCAATCGACATCGCCGCGAAGAGCGACGGGACGGCGGACGACGAGCGCATTCACGAGCGGCTGAACGCCGGCGGCGCGGTCCGCACTGGCTTCAACTGGGCCTTCCTTACCGGCTCCGATTCCACCGATCCCACGCTCGTTGGCATCTGGGGGGCGTTCAAGGGCTCGTTGTTGACGATGATCGTCACCCTCGTCCTCGCCTTCCCGATCGGCGTCCTCTCGGCGGTCTATCTTGAGGAATATGCGCCGAGAAACCGCTGGACCGACATGATCGAGGTCTCGATCAACAATCTCGCCGCGGTGCCGTCGATCATTTTCGGCCTGCTCGGCCTCGCCGTATTCCTCAACTTCATGCACCTGCCCCGCTCGGCGCCGATCGTCGGCGGCCTGACGCTGGCGCTGATGACGATGCCGGTGATCGTCATCGCCGGCCGCAACGCGATCAAATCGGTGCCGCCCTCGATCCGTGATGCGGCGCTCGGCATCGGCGCGAGCCGGGTCCAGGTCGTCTTCCACCATGTCCTGCCGCTGGCGCTGCCCGGCATCCTCACCGGCACGATCATCGGCATGGCCCGCGCGCTCGGCGAGACCGCGCCGCTGCTGATGATCGGCATGCGCGCCTTCATCGCCTCGCCGCCGGGGGGCGTTTCCGATCCCGCCACCGCGCTGCCGGTCCAGATCTTCCTCTGGTCGGACGAGGTCAGCCGCGGCTTCGTCGAGAAGACCAGCGCCGCGATCATCGTCCTGCTGCTGTTCCTCCTCGCGATGAACGGCATCGCCATCTATCTTCGCAACCGTTTCGAGAGACGCTGGTGACCGATCCCATCCCCTGTAATCCCAAGATGGCGGCGCGCGGCGTCAGCGTCTTCTATGGCGAGAAGAAGGCGATCGACGACGTGTCGATCGAGGTCCGTCAGGAGAATGTCACCGCCTTCATCGGTCCGTCCGGCTGCGGCAAATCGACCTTCCTGCGCGCGCTCAACCGGATGAACGACACGATCCCCACGGCCCGCGTCGAAGGCCGGATCGAGCTTGACGGCGAGGACATTTACGGTGCGGCGATGGACGTCGTGCAGCTCCGCGCCCGGGTCGGCATGGTGTTCCAGAAGCCGAATCCGTTTCCCAAGTCGATCTACGAGAATGTCGCTTACGGTCCTCGCATTCACGGTCTGGCGTCGAACAAGGCCGAGATGGACCAGATCGTCGAGCGCTCGCTGAAGCGCGCCGGCCTGTGGGAAGAGGTGAAAGACCGTCTGGTCGAAAGTGGCACCGCACTGTCCGGTGGCCAGCAGCAGCGCCTCTGCATCGCCCGCGCGATCGCCGTCGATCCGGAGGTGATCCTGATGGACGAGCCCTGCTCGGCGCTCGATCCGATCGCCACCGCCCGGATCGAGGAGCTGATCCATGAGCTTCGCGGCCGCTATGCGATCGTGATCGTCACCCACAACATGCAGCAGGCGGCGCGCGTGTCGCAGCGCACGGCTTTCTTCCACCTTGGCGATCTCGTCGAATATGGCGAGACCTCCGAGATCTTCACCAATCCCCGCGAGACGCGGACCAAGGATTACATCACCGGCCGCTACGGCTGAGGAGAATCTCGATGGCAAGCACCGGCCACACCATCAAGGCGTTCGACGAGGATCTCGACGCCCTGCGCGCCACGATCTCCGAGATGGGCGGCCTCGCCGAGGCCGCGATCCGCGAGTCAATGGAGGCGCTGGTCAAGCGCGACGCCGAAGCCGCGGCGCGGGTCATCGAGCGCGACGCGCGGATCGACGCGCTGGAGGCCGAGGTCGAGCGCCGCGCGGTCCAGGTCATCGCGCTGCGCGCGCCGATGGCCGACGATCTGCGCGAGGTGGTTGCGGCGCTGAAGATCGCCGGCGTCGTCGAGCGGATCGGCGACTATGCCAAGAACATCGCCAAGCGCGTCGCCAGCGTCGAGGACAGCAAGATCAGGCCGCTCTCGCTGCTGCCGGAAATGGCCCGCATCGCCGGCGAGATGGTGCACAACGTCCTCGACGCCTTCGCCCAGCGCGACCCCGCCAAGGCGATGGCGGTGATCGAGCGCGACGCGGCGGTGGACGATTTCTACAATTCGATCTTCCGTGCGCTGCTCACTCACATGATGGAAAACCCGCACAACATCACGCCGGCCACCCACCTCCTCTTCGTCGCCAAGAATCTGGAGCGGATCGGCGACCATGCGACCAATGTCGCGGAAATGGTCTATTTCGCCTCGACCGGCCGCCATCTCGGTGATCGCGCGAAGGGCGCCGACCCGGCCGGCATCCAGGCGGACGAGCTCGGCGGCAAGGCGTGAGCAAAGGTCGCATCCTGCTCGTCGAGGACGACAGCGCCCTCGTCGAGCTGTTGACGTTCCACCTGCACAGGGAGGAGTTCGTCGTCGAGGCGACGGCCGACGGCGAGGATGCGTTGCTGATCGCCCGGGAGACCCCGCCGGATCTGGTGATCCTCGACTGGATGATCGAGGGCGTGTCCGGAATCGAAGTGTGCCGGCGGCTGCGGCGGCTGCCCGAGACGGCCAACGTGCCGATCATCATGCTGACCGCCCGCACCGAGGAGGCCGACCGGGTGCGCGGCCTCGAAACCGGCGCGGACGATTATGTGACCAAGCCTTTTTCGCCGAAGGAGCTGGTCGCGCGGGTGACGGCGGTGCTGCGCCGGATGCGGCCGGCGCTGGCCGGCGAGAAGCTGACCTATGCCGATGTCGAGATGGACCTGGTGAGCCACCGGTTGCGCCGGAGCGGCGCGCCGGTCGCGATCGGGCCGACCGAGTTTCGCCTGCTGCGGCACTTCCTCGAGCATCCCGGCCGCGTCTTTTCGCGCGAGCGACTGCTCGACGCGGTCTGGGGCCGCGACAGCGAAATCGAGCTCAGGACCGTCGACGTCCACATCCGGCGCCTGCGCAAGGCGATCAACGTCGACGGTCAACCGGACCTGATCCGCACCGTCCGTTCAGCGGGCTATGCTCTCGACGCCGACGCCGGCTGAGCGGATCGTTTCAGAGCCTTCGTCGTTATCCCCTGCATCGCGCCGGCCTTGCGGCGGCGCCCCAATGCATGGAGGATGACATGAAATCGGCCCTCTTCGCGATCGCGCTCGGCCTCGGCACGGCCGCCGTCGCCCAGAGCGACATGCAGCAGCCCGCGCCGGCAGCCGGCCAGATGGTGGCGCCGGGGAACAGCGCGCCGGCGCGCGACGCCCGCGGCATTCCCGTCGTCTCCGATCCCGCCGTCGGGCCGCCGGGCTTCAATCAACCGGCGCAGCCGGGCGGCACCGGCGTGCCCGCGAGCGCGAGGCCCACACCGCAACCGGCGACGGAGAATTATCCGGTTTGCTCGCGGACCGTGACCGACAATTGCGTCCAGGGCCATGAGCGAGGCCGTCGGGGTCCGCGCTGAGCCGGGACGCGCTTCGCAAGCGACGGGCCGAGCGGATATATCCGGCGCCTCTCGCGTTTAGGGAGTCCGGCCGCGCCCGCTAAGCGCGACCTTCCCGCGCCTGCCCGTGCGGGCGCTCGACACGAGGAGCAGCACCATGAGGACGATCCTTTTCGCGGCCGCCCTGCTGGCCGGCACGGCCGCGCTCGCCCAGGACGACACGATCACGCCGCCGCCGGTCTTGCCGGAGACGACGGTTCCCGCCGCGCCTGACGCGCAGGCGGGTATCTCCGACGCGATGACGCCCACGGTGGCGACCGCGCCGGCGCTGCCGTCGACCGGCTCGGTCCAGGCGCCCGGCAACACCAATCCGAAGCGCGACGCGCGCGGCATCGCGGTCATCTCCGACCCGGCCTTTGTGCCGGCCGGCTATAACGGCACGGCGGCGACCGGCGTCGGCGGCCCGTTGACCGACTCGGCCGACGCGGCCGCGACGACCGACGCTTCGCATCCGCCCTGCACGGCGGAAGTCACCGACAACTGCCTGCAGACCTACGAGCGGGGCCGCAGCCCCGAATAAGGCCTGCGCGCGGCCGCGCTTGAAATCCCCCGCTTCGCGCTCCACGAGGGCGCGGAACGGGGGATTTACGCATGTCGATCAGCTTTGAAGGTCGCGTCGCGATCGTGACCGGCGCGGGCGGTGGCCTGGGCCGCGCTTATGCCCTGGAACTGGCGCGGCGCGGCGCGAAAGTCGTCGTCAACGATCTCGGCGGCAGTCGCGACGGGACCGGGCACAGCGACGCCGCGCGTGCGGTCGTTGCCGAGATCGAGGCGGCCGGCGGCGTCGCGATGGCCGATGGCGGCAGCGTGACCGACGGAGCGCAGATGGCGGCGATGGTCGCCCGCGCCAGAGACGCCTGGGGCGGCGTCCATATTCTGATCAACAATGCCGGCATCCTCAAGGACAAGAGCTTCGCCAAAATGAGCGTCGAGGAGTTCCGCGCCGTCATCGACGTCCACCTGATCGGCTCGGCGATCTGCACCGGGGCGGTCTGGGAGACGATGCGCGAGCAGAATTACGGCCGCATCCTGATGACCGCGAGCTCGACCGGGCTCTACGGCAATTTCGGCCAGGCCAATTACGGCGCGGCGAAGCTCGGCCTCGTCGGCCTGGCCAAGACGCTCGCGCTCGAGGGGGCGAGGTGCAATGTCCGGGTCAATGTGATCGCGCCGACCGCCGCGACCCGGATGACCGAGGATCTGTTCCCGCCCGAATTGCTCGGCCGTTTCAAGCCGGAGCTGGTCGCGCCCGCCGCCCTGTTCCTGGTCAGCGAAGAGGCCCCCACCAACACGATCCTGGGGGCGGGCGCCGGCGTCGTGCAGGCGGCCTATGTCACGCTCACCAAGGGCGTGGCGCTCGACGAGCCGACCCCCGAGGCGGTCGCGGCGCAATGGGCGGCGATCACCGACCGAACCGGCGAGATCGTGCCGCAGGCGGGCGCCGAGCAGGCGATGACGATCATGCAGCGCCTGCAGGGCCGATGAGTGTATTGTAACACTAATACACATTTGCTATGGCCGTGCCCCACAGGAGGGACGCAGCCATGTACAGCGAAAGCGATCTCGATGCCGCCGTCGCCGCCGGGGCGATGCGTGCCGACCAGGCACACGCGCTGCGCGATTTCGTCGCCGCGCGGCGCCGGACGCCGGTGGTCGACGAGGAGCATTTCCGGCTGCTGACCGGCTTCAACGACATTTTCGTCGCCATCGCCGGGGCGATCCTCCTGTTCGCGGTCGGCTGGATCGGCCATGCGATCCCGCCGAACATCGACGGCGACGGGCCCTCGCCCTGGATGGGCCTGTTCGTTGCCGGGACCGCCTGGGGCCTTGCCGAATATTTCACCCGCCAGCGGCGGATGGCGCTGCCCTCTATCCTCTTCCTGCTCGCCTTCGTCGGCGGCACGTTCGGCGGCGTGGCGGCGGCGATCGCGACCGGGCTTGGCGACGCCTTCTTCGAGCGCAACGAGCAGGCGGTTGGCGTCGTGCTGGCTGTCGCCGCCGGCCTTGGCGTCGGCGCGGCCTGGCTGCACTGGCGCAGGTTCAAGGTGCCGATCACGATCGCGGCCGGCGCCGCCGCGGCGGTGGCGGTGGTGCTGTCGCTGATCGTCACCAGCCTCGCCGGAAACAATATGAGCGACGCCGAGGAGCAGACCTTGTTCAACGCGCTGCACGGCGTGGCGCTCATTCTCGGCGTCGGCGTGTTCCTGTTCGCGATGTGGTGGGACGGCTCGGACCGCCGCCGCGAGACGCGCCGCTCCGATGTCGCCTTCTGGCTGCATCTGCTCGCCGCGCCGCTGATCGTCCATCCGGTCTTCACCTTGCTCGGCCTCACCGAGGGCGCGGCGACGGTGCCGGGCGGCGTGACGGTGATCCTGCTCTACGTCGTGCTCGGCATCACCGCTTTAGCGGTGGACCGGCGGGCTTTGCTCGTCTCGGCGCTCGCCTATGTGCTCTACGCGATCAACAACCTGTTCCAGACCTATGGCGCGGTCGAGCTGAGCTTCGCGCTCACCGCCCTGGTGATCGGCTCGGCGCTGCTGCTGCTCTCGGCCTTCTGGACCAATGCAAGGCGGCTGGTGGTGGCGCCGCTGCCGGACGGGTTGCAGGGGCGGCTGCCTGTGATCGATCGGATGCCGAGCCCGCGGCCGGCCGCATAAGCGGGAGCTACCTTTCCCCGGCCGCCCGCTGTCCGTTCATGTCGTTCATCTCGGCCTCCGACCGCGTCTCCGAACCCGATCGGGCCGGCAGCAGCTCGCGGGGCGGGAGGCCGAGGCCGACAATGTCGTCATGATAGTAGCGGGCGAGTTCGCGCCTCTGACCCGACGCGACGACGAGACCGACCCATCGGGAATGGTCGTAGGAGCAGGCGAGCAGAAACTGATTCGGGATCGTCGCATGGCGGCGCTCGACGCAGGAGCCCACGCCGCCCATTGCCAGCGCGTTGAGCGCGGCCAGCCCCTCCGGGCTCAACCGCGTCCAGGGCGCCGGGTAATCCCGCGCCAGCGGGCTCTGGCAGGCCGCGAGCAGGAGCAGCAATGCGAAGGCCGCGCGCTTCATCGGCCACCATTAGCACAGATCGCGCGGCCCGCCGACGCTTGCGCCTAGTCTCCAACCAGCTTCATGAGCCGGCGCTCGATCGGCGCGAGGACCGGGCCGAGCTCCGGCCCGCGCCGGAGCACCTGACCCGCCTCGCCGACCAGCGCCCAGAGCCCCCCGCCGCCGCGCTGGCCGGGCCGCTTCTCGATCCGATATTCGGGCTGCTCGGCGGCGCAGCGGAAGGCGTGGAAGCTCGCCGCCTCGGCGCGGAACTCGATCGCATAGTCCCGCCACAGGCCGGCCGCGACCATCCGCCCGTACAGATCGACGATCCGGTTGAGCTCCAGCCGCTCGAACGTCACATTTTGCTGATTGGACGGTCCTGGAAAGGCGAGGACCGTCCCCATCAGGCGCGGCCCCGGCCCTTGATGTCGGTCTCCTGGCGCGTCAGGTCGCGCTCCTCGACCAGCTCGGCGATGCGCTTGCGCAATTGCTCGACCTCGCACTGAAGGATTTCGAGCTTCTGGGTGGCGGGATCGAAGCTCTCGGAGCAGATCGTGCCATAGGGCAGGAAGCTCGCCGAGCTCTGTTCCGCATCGACCAGGGTCGAGCGGGCCGGGATGCCGACCATCGTCGCGCCCGGCGGCACGTCCTTCGTCACCACCGAATTGGCGCCGATCCGCGCCCGCGCGCCGACGACGATCGGCCCCAGGATCTGCGCGCCCGAGCCGACGATGACGCCGTCGCTCAGCGTCGGATGGCGCTTGCCCGCCTCGCCGTTGGTCGGGTTGGTCCCGCCCAGGGTGACCTGCTGGTAGATGGTGACGTCGTCGCCGATCTCGGCCGTCTCGCCGATCACGACGAAGCCATGATCGATGAAGAAGTTGCGGCCGATCGTCGCCCCGGGATGAATGTCGATCGCGGTCAGCATCCGGGAAAGATGGTTGACGAAGCGGGCGAGGAAGTAAAGCCGGCCGCCGAACAGCCAGTGGGCGACGCGATGAAAGCCGAGCGCCCAGACGCCGGGATAGAGCAGCACCTCCCAGCGCGAGCGCGGCGCCGGATCGCGCGCCTTCACCGAATCCAGATAGGCCAGAAGGCCGGATGCCATCAGCGGGTCCTTGCGGTTCGGCAACGAAGATAGGCGCGGAAGCCGGGGATTTCCAGCGGGGCGAAACGGCGAATGGTCCGAATGTTCGCAGTGGCCATGGGGCCACGCGAAACCGCACTTTCGCCGCAGAGAGTGGACGGCCGCGAAGGCCACTCGCGGGAGTAAACCTGACAAATCCGACAGTCTCCAATCGGCGGATGCGCGGCGGCGCCACGCGTGGCCGCTCGCGAAGGCGCGGAGGCCGACAAATCTGTCGAGGGAAGACTCGCATCGGGCGAGCATAACCGAAGCAGGGGCGTGTAGGAAAATGAAGCCTGTGAAGGCAGCATATCGACCTGGTACTGGCGTCACGCGGATCAAAAACTATTTTACGAGGCGGAGATCGACCTTCCGCGGAGCGGTTCGCTCTCCCGAGCCCTCAATCGTCAGCATATTGGCCAGACCAAACAAAAGCGCTTCTAGCTCAGGAGCTGGGACGCCCGTCTCCCGGGCGATATCGGCCTTGGTCACTCCCTGTTGCCGCAGGTCGTCCATGACCTGTTGCCAGATATGAGATTGCTCACGGGCGATCCCATGGGGCTCATTTTTCAGCCATCCCCGACGCGACATTTCAACATAGAGGGAGTTGCTGCGACTTTCGGGGATCAGTTGGATTTCGAGGAGGCGATACGCCAAGGCTACTGCCGCAACTCGCCACCGCTTCTTGTAAGGGAGGAGATCCTCAACGCTGTAGATCGTTGAGGTCACCACGGCTCTAAGGTCAGACTCCGGCATCAAGAAAGCACCCGCGAATGCTTGGGCTTCCTTCTCAATCGGGCTGTTCTTGAACTCCGCAGCCGAACCTCCGTGCTTGTGCAAACACAGATGGGCCAGTTCATGCGCCGCGTCGAATCGGCTGCGCTCGGCGGATTTAAACCGGTTCAAGAAGATATACGGTGTATCGTCTCGCCATACCGAGAAGGCATCGACGTCTTTGGTGTTCTCGGCGAGCGAAAAGACCCTGATACCCTTGGCTTCGAGCAGGTGAACCATATTCTCGATGGGCTTATCGCCCAAGCGCCATTGTTGACGAAGAAGCTTGGCAGCAGTTGCGGGCGCGATGTTCTGACCTTGGCCAAAGTCAGGAAGGTCAGGTTCGCCTCGCCCATATTTTTGGGAAACCCAATCATCGAACAAATAGGCCATCGCACCCGACGCAAGCGCCGCATCCATGATCCTGGCACTCTTGCTCGCCAACCCTCTAAAACTCGCATTGTCGCGCCGGGGCTGGTCAATGTCGGCCCCGCAGAAAAATGAAACCGGGAAGTCCAACGCCGCCGCCAGCCGCTCCACGCTTTCGTCAGACGGTGCGATCTCACCCGCTTCGTATCGATGGATTGTATTCGGGGTCACGCCGACTTTCTCGGCGACTCCCTTCTTACTCATCGCCCGTCGTTCCCGAGCGATGCTAAGGCGTTGTGGGTTAAACATGTTACTGTTTGCGAATAATAATCGGCTTGTCGATTGCTGCGAAGTCCTCCGGAACAGGCTCGGGTCGACGAAGCCCAGGAATCTGACCAGGCTTGCACAGGATGATCCGCTCAGAAAAATTTCTGATTGTTCCTGAGATGATAAGGTCCGGTCTGGATATTTCAGCTGAGACGTATCTCTCTCCTGCATGGACGCAGAGATACCAGAAATCGTATCGGGAGATGGGGTCGTCCTCGACCTCCGGTTCGAAGAGCCAGCCGAGGTCACTCTCGTGGTTGTTCTTGACCAGAAGCTCGGCCGCCGAGCCCTTGTCCGCGCAATTGCGAGGCTGCTTTGACACGATGCCGGTGTGAGTGTCGGTGTTGATCACTACGAGCTTCATTTTCAATGCGTCGTTGCGAATCCCGTCGATCTGATTGTGACGGCAAACCACCCATCCAAGCGTCTGGAGGCGAGGATGATCGCGGAGGAAGCGCGTACACCACCGCCACATTTCCGTGCCGGGCGTGGTGATTGGATCGCTGGCGGTGACGTTCGCGCGTTCACCCAACGCTCTCTCGAAAATGTCGATCATCTCATCTCGGGGAAGGCGAACCTCCGTAAGCCGAGGAACGACCTCGAATTCTTCAAACAGAACCCTGGATGACATGCCACCCTCACGTTGCGTTTTGGCTTATTAATAAATGCCCGAAAACGCAACGTGGATCAAGCGCGTATTTACGCCAGCACTTTTCAGCCGCTTGAGTTTTCGCGAACCCCTTCATCTCGCCTTCCCTCCTCCACTCCGTCTGCGCTAGAGCCGCGCCATGACCGACGCCGGGGACGCGAGCACTGAACGGATCACCTTGCGCCGCGAGCCGGGGCCGATCGGGCTGGCGTGGGCGGCGGTTGTCCGCGTGCTGGGCTCGATCCTGGGCGTGGTCCGGCTCGTCCTGTTGCCGATTATCTGGCTGTGGCGGCGCTGGTGGGGGAAGGCGCTGCTGGTCCTCGCCGCCCTTCCCTTCATCGGCTATTTCATCCTGTGGATGATGTTCGCCCGCGGCCTGCCCTCGGCCGAGGCCTTGCTCAATTACGAGCCGGCGCTGCCGACCTATGTCCGCGACATCAACGGCGAGCCGGTCCAGACCTTCGCCCGGGAGCGGCGGGTCCAGCTCGCTTATGAGGAATTCCCGCGCGACCTGATCAACGCCTTCCTCGCCGCCGAGGACCGCACCTTCTTCACCCATGGCGGCATCGACCTGCCGGGCATCCTCAGCGCGATGTGGACCAATTTCACCAATCCGGGGCGCCCCGTGGGCGCCTCGACGATCACCCAGCAGGTCGCCAAGAACATGTTCCTGACCAACGAGGTCAGCTACACCCGCAAGATCAGGGAGCTGTTTCTCGCCCGGCGCATCGAATCGGTGCTGACCAAGGAGCAGATCCTGGAGATCTACCTCAACCAGATCTTCCTCGGCCGGAACGCTTATGGCGTGCAGGCGGCGGCGCGGGCCTATTTCAACCGCGACGTGCGCGAGCTGACCCTGCCCGAATTCGCCTATCTCGCCATCCTGCCCAAGGCGCCGGCCAATTACGACCCGGTGCGGCACCGGGCGCGGGCGCTGGAGCGGCGCAACTGGGTGCTGGGCGAGATGGCGCGCAACGGCTTCATCACCCAGGAGCGGGCCGACGCGGCGATCCGCCAGCCGCTGGCGACGATCCAGGGCGGCACCGAGGAGCAGGTGCGCAACGTCAACGGCTATTTCATGGAGGAGGTCAGGCGCGAGCTGGTCGCCCGCTTCGGCGAGAATGCCGACCCGGAGCATCCGAACAGCGTCTATGCCGGGGGCCTGTGGGTCCGGACCTCCTACAACCCGGTCATGCAGCGCGCGGCCGAGACGGCGCTGCGCGACGGCCTGATGCGGTTCGAGGCCGGGCGGGGCTGGCGCGACTCCGGGGTGACGATCGACATCGAAGGCGACTGGCGCGCGCGGCTCGCGGCGGCGCCGTTCGGGGCCGGTTATCCCGCCTGGCGCGAGGCGGTTGTGCTCGGCGTCGGCGGCGGCGAGGCGCAGCTGGGCTTCGTCGACGGGACGCGCGGACGGCTTCCCTCCGCGAACGCCTCGATGCCGCGGCGCGGGACCGGCGGGCCGGCCTTCGCCGCGCTCAGGCCCGGCACGGTGATCGCGGTCGAACGGCAGGGCGAGAGCGGCGACACTTATGCGTTGCGCTCGATCCCCGAGATTTCCGGCGCGATCATCGCCGAGGAGGTCGGCACCGGCCGGGTGCTCGCGATGCAGGGCGGCTTCGACTATCGCCTCTCCGACTTCAACCGCGCCACCCAGGCGCAGCGCCAGCCCGGTTCGGCGTTCAAGCCGTTCGTCTATGCCGCGGCGCTGGACGCCGGGATGACGCCCGCATCGATCATCCTCGACGGGCCGTTCTGCGTGAACCCGGGCCGGTCGAACCAATATTGCTTCCGGAACTTCTCCGGCGGCTATGCCGGGCCGCAGACGATGCGCTGGGGCCTCGAGCAATCGCGCAATTTGATGACCATCCGCGCCGCCAATTTCGTCGGCATGGAACGGGTCAACCGGACCGCCCAGCTGATGGGGCTGGGCGAGAATTATCCGAACGTGCTCCCCGTAGCGCTCGGTGCCGCCGACACGACCGCGCAGCGGATCACCAACGCTTACGCCATCATGGCCAATAACGGCCGGGCGCAGAATTCGACGGTGATCGATCTCGTCCAGGACCGGCGCGGGCGGGTGATCTACCGCGCCGACACAAGGCCGTGCGAGGGCTGCAACGCGCCCGACTGGGACGGCCGGCCGATGCCGCGCCCGCCGCTTCGCACCCGCCAGGTGATGGACCCGATGACCGCTTACCAGGTCGTCCATATGCTCGAAGGCGTCGTCCAGCGCGGCACCGCCACCCTGCTGCGCGATCTCAACCGGCCGATCTTCGGCAAGACCGGCACCACCACCGGCCCGACCAACGTCTGGTTCGTCGGCGGATCGGCGCAGATCGTCGCCGGCGTCTATCTCGGTTACGACCGGCCGCGGCCGATGGGCGGCTGGGCGCAGGGCGGCCGCGTCGCGGCGCCGATCTTCCGCCAGTTCGCGCAGACCGCCTTCCAGGGCATGCCGGTGCTGCCGTTCCGCGCCCCGACCGGCATCAGGATGGTGCCGATCGACCGGCGCACCGGCCGGCGCGCGCCGGTGTGGCCCGGCCTCGACCCGCGCGCGGCGGTGATCTGGGAGGCGTTCCGGCCGGAAAGCGAGCCGCGCCGCACCTCGACCGAGGAGGAGATCGCGCAGAGCCCGCGCCAGACCACCCGCCGCGCCGCCACCGCCACCGATCGCCGCGACAGCGATTTCTTGCAAAGTCAGGGCGGCATCTATTAGGCCGCAGCCTCGCAATTAAGCGTCGCCCCAGCGAAAGCTGGGGTCCATTCTGAGTCAGCATGGATTCCAGCTTTCGCTGGAACGACGGGAGAATGGAGACGTCCGCTTCATGCGCGCCGAAGCGCAAGCCGCCATCGATCAGGTCAACGCCGCGCTCGATCTGCTGCGCCGGTTCCTCGACTGGGACCGGGCGCTGAAGCGGCTCGACGAGCTCAATGCGAAGGTCGAGGATTCGTCGCTCTGGGACGATCCCAAGGCCGCGCAGGAGGTGATGCGCGAGCGGCAGCGGCTGGACCAGGCAATCGGCGCGACGCGGACGATCGAGAGAGAGCTCGCCGACACGACAGAGCTGATGGAGATGGCGGAGGCGGAGGGCGACGCGGCGCTGGTCGACGACGCGGTCAAGGCCCTGACCGAGCTCGCGGAGCGGGCCGAGCGCGACAAGGTCGCCGCGCTTCTCGCCGGCGAGGCCGACGCCAACAACACCTATGTCGAGATCAATGCCGGCGCGGGCGGCACCGAAAGCCAGGACTGGGCCGAGATGCTGCAGCGCATGTATGCGCGCTGGGGCGAGCGGCACGGCATGAAGGTCGAGATCGTCGATTATCATGGCGGCGAGCAGGCCGGGATTAAATCGGCAACCATCCTGATCAAGGGCGAGAACGCCTATGGCTACGCCAAGACGGAGAGCGGCGTGCACCGGCTGGTGCGCATCTCGCCTTATGACAGCTCCGCCCGCCGCCACACCAGCTTCGCCAGCGTCTGGGTCTATCCTGAGGTCGATGACGATATCCCGATCGAGGTGGTCGAGAGCGACCTCAAGATTGACACGTATCGCGCTTCCGGCGCGGGGGGTCAGCACGTCAACACAACGGACTCGGCGGTGCGTATCACCCACTTGCCCACCGGCATCATCGTCGCCTGCCAGAACCAGCGCAGCCAGCATAAAAACAAGGCCGAAGCGCTGAAGCAGCTCAAGGCGCGGCTCTATGAGGCCGAATTGCAGAAGCGCGAGGCCGAGGCGAGCGAAGGCTATGCCGCCAAAACCGAGATCGGTTGGGGCCACCAGATCCGGTCTTACGTGCTCCAGCCCTATCAGCTGGTGAAGGATCTCCGGACCGGCGTCACCTCGACCTCACCATCTGACGTGCTCGACGGCGATCTCGACCGCTTCATGGCGGCGGCTTTGTCGCAGCGCGTGACCGGCGAGAAAGTGGACGTCGAGGATGTGGACTAGAGTGACGGCGCTGCCTTCGCTTTCCCTCCCCCCTTGCGGGGGAGGCCAGGTGGGGGGTGCGGCCCGGAGGGCCGCGCGCGACAGCGTCGCGCACCCCCTCCCCCAGCCCCTCCCCACAAGGGGGAGGGGAGCTATTCGGATGGCAGCCCTGCCCTTGGTGGCGCTCGCCCTCCTCGCCTCCTGCCGCGGGCAGGAGGAGGCGAACCAGATCGGCTTTCCCGCGCCGCAGCGCCCGGTCGCGCCGATCGTCTCCTCCGCCTATCGCGACGAGGATGCGCGCGACAGCGTTGGCGAGTTCCAGTCGGTGGTGCGGCTGGCGGAGATCCGCGCCGGCATGTCGGTCGCCGACATCGGCGCCGGCCAGGGCTATTACACCGTCCGCCTGTCGCCGATCATCGGCCCCCGGGGCCGGATCCTGGCCGAGGACATCGTGCCGGAGACGATCCGCGCCCTCGGCCAGCGCGTCCAGCGCGAGCGGCTCGACAATGTCGCCCTGCGGCTCGGCCAGCCCCACGACCCGCAGCTCCCGGACGCCTCGTTCGACCGCATCCTGATGATCCACATGTATCACGAGATCGAGCGGCCGGCCGAGTTCCTGTGGCATCTGCGCGGCGACCTGGCGCGCGAGGGGCGCGTCGTGGTCGTCGACGCCGACCGCACCACCGACCGGCACGGCACGCCGCCCCGCCTGCTGGTCTGCGAGTTCAACGCCGTCGGCTACGAGCTGACCCGGTTCGAGCGGCTGGGCGACAGCGAATCCTATTTCGCCTCGTTCGAGCCGCGCGGGCCGCGGCCGGAGCCCGGCAGCATCAGGGCCTGCGCGCTGTAATTCCTCCCCTGCGTTTGCAGGGGAGGGGGACCGCACGAAGTGCGGTGGAGGGGTTCTTCGAACCGGATTGCCCTCCACCATGCTTCGCACGGTCCCCCTCCCCGAGAAATCTCGGGGAGGAACTAAAGGAGGCCCAGCCGGCGAAAGCTCTCGCAGCGGCCGCCGGCGAAGATCAGATGATCGTGGAGGACGATGCCGAGAGCGTCGCAGGCCATCGCGAAGCGCCGCGTGAGCCGCACGTCCTCGGTGCTCGGCGTTGGGTCGCCGCTCGGATGATTGTGGGCGATGACGAGGCCGGTCGCGTCCAGCGCCAGCGCGCGGGCGACCAGCGCCCGCATCGGCAGCGTCACTTCATTCCCCTCCTCGTCCAGCGAATCGACCGCGAGCAGGCGACCGTCGGCGGCGAGAAAGATCGCCACCAGCCTCTCTCCGGCCGCATCGGCGAAATGCGGCTCGAACAGATCGGCGGCGTCGCGGGCGGTGAGGATTTCCACGCCGGCGCGCCTGCCACGACGGCGACGGCGAAGCGCGCGCCGACGCCGCCGTTATGAACCGGATTTGCGCCATTTTGGATTGGACGCGCGCGCCGGCCGATCATAGCGTGCGGCCATGCGTGCCTATCTCGATCTCCTGCAGCTGATCCTCGACACCGGCGTTCCGCAGCAGGACCGGACCGGCGTCGGCACCCGCTCGGTCTTCGGCCACCAGATGCGCTTCGACCTCGCCGAGGGCTTCCCGCTGCTCACCACCAAGAAGCTGCACCTGCGCTCGATCATCGTCGAATTGCTCTGGTTCCTCAAAGGCGACACCAATGTGCGCTGGCTGCAGGAGCGAAGGGTGAGCATCTGGAACGAATGGGCGGACGAGAGCGGCGATCTCGGCCCGGTCTACGGCAAGCAATGGCGGCACTGGGAGACGGCGGACGGGCGCGAGATCGACCAGATCGCCGGCCTGATCGACCTGATCAGGCGCGACCCCGCCTCGCGCCGCCAGATCGTCACCGCCTGGAACCCCGGCGAGCTCGGCCGCATGGCGCTCGCCCCTTGCCATTGCCTGTTCCAGACCCAGGTGGCGGCGGGGCGCCTTAACCTCCAGCTCTACCAGCGCAGCGCCGACGTGTTCCTCGGCGTGCCGTTCAACATCGCCAGCTACGCCCTGCTCACCCACATGCTCGCCCAGCAATGCGGGCTGGAGCCGGGCCTGTTCGTGTGGACGGGCGGCGACTGCCACCTCTACGCCAACCATCTCGACCAGGCGCGCGAGCAGCTCTCGCGCGAGCCAAGGGCGCTGCCCCGACTTTCGATCCGCCGTCGACCGGAAGCGATCGACCAATACGAATATGAGGATTTCGAGATCGCCAATTACGATCCGCATCCGCACATCAAGGCCGAGGTGGCGGTTTGAGGGTAGATCATAGGCCCTTCTCTCCCCTCCCCCTTGTGGGGAGGGGGTTGGGGGTGGGGGTGCGCGGCGTCCCCCCCCGCGGCCCATCCGGCCCCACCCCCCACCCAACCCCCCCCCCCCAGGGGGGGGGGAAAACAGGAGCGATATGAAGCCCCCCCACCCCCCCCACGTGGCGCCCCCCCCAAAAGGCGTGAT
>NZ_JBQTIN010000087.1:0-13299 GCF_052388015.1 Sphingosinicella sp. | reverse complement strand
CCAGCTCCTTGATCCCGGCCGAGAGGGTGGACTGAGTGACGAAGCAGGCGTCCGCCGCCCGGCCGAAATGTCCATGGTCGCTGAGCGCGACCAGATATTGCAGCTGCTTCAGGGTGGGGAGGTGGGTGGTCATCGTCCCGCTCGATCAATGAGCGACGTATAATCAAATCTGGCGATTCACGCCAATGGCGCCAGCCTAGGCGCCGCGCTCGATCCAGCTCCGGGCGGCCTCCACCTTCGCCATCTCCTGCGCGGCCATGCCGGCGACGAAGCGGTTCGGCGAGGCGCGGCCGCGCGCCAGGACCGCGAGGCCTTCGTCCATATTTGCCTCGGCCGCCGCCAGCTCGCGGAGCGCGGCGAACTGGAGCCGTTCGCAGGGATGGTGGCGGGCGAAGCTCTCGACCAGGTCGCGCGCATTGCCGGCGTCATGGTTCGCGGCCAGCGCCAGCAACGCCTCGCTCGAGGACCGGGTGAGCACGCCGGCGATCTCGCATTTGGCCGGGTCGAAGCGATACTGGGCGAGGAAGGGGAGCTTCGGGCTCGCCTCCATGATGTTGATCGAGACCGACATCTCGTCGGCCGGCAGCTGGTTGTGGACGTCCCTGTGCGCCCGGTAGAGCATCACCTTGCCGGGATCGAGCTTGGCCTTCTCGACGAACCGCAAATCGACCCTCTCGCCGGGCAGGCCGACGACGTCCTCATAGTCATATTCATAATATTCGCTCCAATAGCCGGGGCCGAGATAGCCGACGGTGAGGAACGAGAAATTATGATCGTGCGGGACGTGGTAGAAGAAGGGCGAAGTGCCGCTCGCCTTGAACACGCTGTCTTTGGGGCTCGGCCAGAAATTGGCGCGGATGAAATACTTCTCGCTCGCCCGGTGGAGCATGATCACCTGGCTGGAATAGCGGTTCTCCCGCTCCTGTTTGCCGCAGCGGTCCTTGAGCTCGGCGACCGCGATGTCGGCGAGGAAGCGGCGGTTGGCCGCGAGCCGCTTGAGCCACGGCCCGGCGGCGGCGAAGCTCTCCTCGTCGGCCGGGTCGAAGCGCTCGTCGTTCAGCACCTGGACGAGGTCGGCGAGCGCGATCGGATCCATGTCAGGGCAGGGGATGATGCGGGGCATCAGGCGGCCTTTCTCGGCCCGGGCGCATATTCGATCCGGTCGAGCACCATCCGGGCCGCGGCGCGCGGATCGGGATGCGGGTCGCGCGCCGCCATCCGCTTGAGGTGCGGCAAGGTGGTGGCGAGATCGATGCCGAGCAATTCCTTCATCGCGTGCCAGCGGACGAAGAAGCTGGGATGATCGAGGAAGCCGGCGATCGCGGCGAACGCCTCCTCGTGGCCGAGGGTGCGGGCGAGGGTCGCGACCATCTGGATCCGGCAATCGCCTTCGTCGACCGCGCTGCAGCCGATGAAGCAGCGGGTTCCGGCGTCATATTCGACGCTGACGGGCGCCTGGCCGGTCTTCAGATTCGCCTGCAGGACGATGAAGTTCGCCGCCGCCTGCTCGATGATGTAGCTTTGGTGTCGTCCATCGACGATGATCGTCTCGCCGTCGGCGATGCGCCGGGCGCCGACGGGCCAGCATTCGCCCGCGCTGGCCGCGCTGAATCCCGCGTCGATCGGATCGCACTCCCAGAATGCGAGGCTGAGGCCGCCGGCCTTGAGGAAGCGAAGCACGCCGATCTGCCCGCTGAACTGGATCGATCCCTTGCCCTTGCCAATTTGCTTACGCTCGGCGAGCGGAGACAGGCGGCTGACGCCGGCGGCGATTGTGAGATGATCGTCCTCGTACACCAGCAGCCCGGAATGGATGTCGCTGCGCAGGGCGCGGAAGGGCGGCTCGAAACAGGCATTGGTACGCATTTCGGCGGCGAGCCGCGCGACCAGCGCGTCGACCCAGGCTTCATCGGCGAGCAGCGCACGCGCCGCTTCGGCGAACGTTTCGGCGTCTGCCTCGCCGAGCGCGGCCATCACCGCGTCGAAGTCCAGATGCGGAGATGAGCCGCTCCAATCGTGCGCGAAACGGCGCGCGGCCGCGTCCATCGTCCGATGCGCCACGCGGTCATCGAGCCAGCCCCTGAGTTCGGCGTCGATGATCATTCCTGAACTCGTCCTTTGATGTGTGCGAGCCGGCGATAGATGCGATGCAGGAGTGACTTCACCGGCGCGCTCTTTTACTCAGCCAATCCTTTCGGAAGTCCAAAAGCGGCGGGCACAGCGAAACGGGCCGGACGCCGGGCAATGCCCTGACGTCCGGCCCGTCCTCAACCCCGGTCCTGCGATACGCGGCAGGACACGAATCGGGGGCTTAGAGCATCGCGTAGACGGCGATCCCGGCCGCAACGGTGAGGCAAACCCCACCACCGACTTCCTGCTGCTTGACGGCGCCGGACAGGGCGACTTCGGTCGCTAGCTCCGGCAGATCCGCCACGTCGAGGCGGATGGGTTCATTGAAACTCTTCATCGCTTTGCCTTCCCTGTTCAGTGCATTGTTTGCATCCGACGGGAAGGCTCATCTCATAAAATGATTGAGACTTTGCTAAGTGGCGGCTTGGCTCGTCTCTATTCGGCGGCGCCTTCGGCCTCATAGGCTTGGCGCAATTGGGTCAGCCTTTCGAGTTCCCGGTGTGCCTCGCGCTGCACGCGGACGAGGTAAACGCATATTGTCGCGGCGGCCACCAACAGCGTGATTGCGACCAGTGCGGTGATCAGCGGCTCGGACGTCAGGCGCTGGTACATGCCGCTTCCCTGGCCCCGGTCGAGAGCGGCGCCGAACGCGATCCCCAGCGGCAGCCCCAATGGCGTCGTCAGCAAATTGAGGCGTGCCCGTCGAATCGTGGCTCGAGCCCGCGCGATCGACTGGTCCAGCATATGCTCCGTCGAGCCGCTGAGCGTCGCCAGCTCGATCATGCGCAGTCGCCGTTGCCGCACCGTGCTGAACAACATCAGCAGGATCGCCGCGCCGCCGACCAATCCGGTTTCGACCCGTGGATTGGAGACGATCAACACCAAAACGACGCCAGACACCAAGACCGCCAGCCAGAAGTCCGCGATCTGGCCAAAACGCGCGCGGCGGCGCACCACGTCGGCGCTGCGCCGCAATCGCTCGATCTCGGCCGGGTCGGGCTGCGCGCGCCAGACGTCGCCGAGGCGGTCCAGGTCGATCTCGCTCACTGCCCTCGCTCCATCGCCGACTTTAGCGCCGCCTTCGCGCGTGACAATCTGAGCGCCAAAGCATTGGGCGCGATTTCCAGTGTTTCGGCAATCTCGGCATAGTCAAAACCCTCGAGCACCATGAAGATGACTTGGCGCTGGGGAAGTGGAAGGCGCTGCGTCGCGGCGATCAGCGCCTCGCGTTCGTTGCTGTGGATCGCGGTCTCCTCGGGATTGGGTTCGTCGGCCTCGATCGTCTCGGAGACCTCGGCGGTCGGCGGCCGGCGCACCTCGCGCGCGACATAGGAAATGGCCCGGTTCTGGGCGATCCTGGCGATGAAGGTCTTGAGGCTGGCGTCGGCGCGGAAGCTCGGCAGCGCCTGCCAGACGGCGAGCAGGATCTGCTGGACCAGATCCTCGCGCAAGTTGGGGTCTGCCTCATAGGTCATGGCGATACGGCTGATCAGCGGGCCGTAATCGGCGACGATCCGCTCGAACGAGGGAAGGTCGTTGCTGCCGTTCCCGCTCGCCATAGAGCGCTTCGTCCCCCGTCCGCCTTGGCCGGCGGATTCGTTTCGCTGCCTTAGCAGAACGCGCGCCGGGATGCGCGGCCGACGCTGTCCCGGGTCGGCACAGGTCAAAGGGCGGATCAGCGCGGAAGCCGGTGTCTGTTGCGGCGCTTCGTCGACCCGTCGTGCGCCTTGTCGAAGGCCGGCCCGTCCGGTCGCGGCAGGTCTTGCCAAGCATGCCGTCATGGGGGAACGCGGCGGCGATCCCCGCACAAGGACGACTCGCATGGACAGACGGACCTTCCTCGCTTCCTCCTCCGCCGCGTCGGCGCTCGTTCTTCTCGGCCTACCGGGCCGCGCGCTGGCGCAGGCCGCGCCGGCGGCCGCCGCCAACCCGGGCGACGCGGCGCTGAACGGCCTGCTGGACCGGATGTTCGCCGGCTTCATGGAGAATGCGCCGGAATTCGCCACCGCGCTTGGCCTCGACAGCGGGCCGCGCGCGGCGCTGAAATCGCGCCTGTCCGATTATTCCCCGGCCGCGCAGGCGCGTCAGCTCGGCATCTTCCGCGGCTATCAGCGCGAACTTCAGGGCATGAACCGCACCGCGCTCTCGGAGCGCAGCCGGCTCCACTACGACACCGTCAGCTACATGGTGGGCAGCAACGTCTCGGCGTTGGCCGATTTTCCCTATGGCGCGAACGGCTTCGGCTTCTCGCCTTATGTGATCAGCCAGCAGGACGGCGCCTATCAGAACGTCCCCGATTTCCTCGACCAGCAGCACCGGGTGACCAACGCCGCCGACGCCGACGCCTATCTCGCCCGGCTGGAGGCGTTCGGCACGGCGCTTGACCAGAATAGCGAGAAGCAGCGCCAGGACGCGGCGCGCGGTGTCTTCGCGCCCAATTTCACGCTTGAGACGACGCTGACCCAGCTCCGTGCCCTGCGCAATGTGCCGGCTGCGCAGACCATCCTCGTGAGCTCGATCACCCGCAAGGCGCGCGAGAGGAACCTGTCCGCCGATTATGCGACGCGGGCCGAGCGGCTGGTGACGGAGCGCGTCTTCCCGGCGCTCGACCGGCAGATCGCTTTGGTCGAGCAATTGCGCGGCCGCGCCACCGACCGGGCCGGCGTCTGGGGTCTGCCCGACGGGGCCGATTATTATGCCGCAGCGGTCCGCAACGCGACGACCACGACGATGACGCCGCAGGAAGTGCACGATCTCGGCCTTGCCCAGGTCGCGGAGATATCGGCACGCATCGGCCAGCTGCTCGACGCGCAGGGCATGACCGGCGGCGATGTCGGCGCGCGGCTGACTGCGCTCAATCGCGATCCGGCCCAGCTCTATCCGAACACGGACGAAGGCCGCGCCCAGCTGCTGGCCGATCTGAACCGGCAGATCCGGGAGATCGATCCGCTGCTCCCACGCGCCTTCGCGACCCAGATCCGCGCCCAGATCCAGGTCGTCCGCGTGCCGGAATTCATCCAGGACGGTGCGCCGAACGGCTATTACAATCCGGCCCCGCTCGATGGCTCGCGTCCGGCGCTTTATTATATCAACCTCAAGGACACGCATGACTGGCCGAGATATGGCCTGCCGTCGCTGACCTATCACGAGGCGATGCCGGGCCATCACCTCCAGATCAGCCTGTCGCTCGAAAGCCGCGACACGCCGATGCTGCTCCGCCTCTCGCCGTTCGGCGCTTACACCGAAGGCTGGGCGCTTTATGCCGAGACACTGGCCGACGAGCTCGGCGTCTATCAGAACAACCCGCTGGGCCGGGTCGGCATGCTCCAGTCGCTCCTGTTCCGCGCCGTCCGCCTCGTCGTCGATACCGGCATCCACTACCGGCGTTGGACCCGCAGCCAGGCGACCGACTACATGGTCCGCACGACCGGCTTTCCGGTGCCGCGCACCCAGCGCGAGATCGACCGTTACTGCGTCGCGCCGGGCCAGGCGTGCAGCTACAAGGTCGGCCACACCGTCTGGACGCGGCTGCGGGCCGAGGCGGAGCGGATGCTTGGCAGCCGCTTCGACCTGCGCGGCTTCCATTCCATCCTACTCAAGGGCGCGCTGCCGCTCACCATCCTCGAGCAGGAGGTGAACGCCTGGGTCGCGTCGCAGCGGACTTGACCTTTCTGCGGCAACCCTCCTTCGTCCAACTCGTTCATCGGGCCGGACAGGAGGCGAGGCGATGAAGATCGGACTGGCGGTCGCGATGGCCTTGCTTATGGGCGCCGCCGTTGTCGCGCAGCCCGCCACTGGCGACCGCGCATCCGCGATGCTCGCCGAGCCGGGCGGCCGCGTCGTCGGCCGGGCGACAGTGACGCAGGAGAGCGGAGGCGCCCGGGTGGTGGTCGAGATCGAGGGGCTGGCCGCAGGCACCTACGGTACGCACATCCACCGCACTGGCCGCTGCGAGGGACCGGCCTTCGACAGCGCGGGCGCGCACTGGAACCCGACCGGCCAGCAGCACGGCTTCCGCAATCCCTCCGGCCGGCATCGCGGCGACCTGCCCAACCTGGTCGTCGGTGCCAACGGACGCGGCCGTCTCACTTTCACCATCCGCGCCGCGGTGCTGCGCGGCGAGGCGGGGATGATCGACGCGGACGGCACGGCGGTGATGATCCACGCCCGGCCGGACGACTATCGCACCGATCCCAGCGGCAATAGCGGCGCCAGGATCGCCTGCGGGGTGCTGAACTAGATCGGCTCGCCTGCCGCCCGGGCGCGCTCGACCTTCGTCTCCTCCAGCCGGTGAAGATGGCGGGCGCCGATCGCGAGGCCGATCAGGGTCAGCACGGGCATCGCATAGAGCGCGGCGATGCCGGTCGCGAGGCTGCCCGTCAGCACCGACATCTTGCCGGCGAAATAGGGGCCGAGCGCGAGGCCGATCATCGTCGTGCCGAGAATATAGGTCGCGCCCGCCGTCGCCCGCATCCGCGGCAGCACCAGATCCTGCAATGTCGCCACCGCCGCGCCGACCCAGGCCGAGGCGATCAGATGCGCGATCGGGTTCACCCAGTAGAAAGCGGCGAGGCTGTCGGTGACGAGCAGGAAGGCGACCAACGGGATCGTCAGCGTCGCGGAAAGCATGTTGATATAGAGCCGACCGTTCGGGCTCCGCTGCCGCCACAGGTCGGAGATATAGCCGCCCAGGATGACGCCGATCGCGGCCGAGATCGCCGCCGTGGTGCCGATAATCAGGCCCACTTCCGCCTTGGCGGTGAGCCCGGCGATGTAGCGGCCGGGCGCCGCGCCCCCCCCGTAGAAATGCTCCTCGACATAGAAGGGGACCCAGAAGCTGGTCGCGTAGGTGACGAAGGAGATCGAGCCGAAGGCGACCGCCAGCACCACCACCACCGGCGAGCCCCAGATCAAAGCGTAGGTCGGCGGGTCGCGATATTTGAGCGACTGCACCCAGGAGAATATCGCATAGGCGCCGATGCCGTAGGCCAGCCATTGCGGGCCGTCGCCGGTGAGGCGGTAGAAAGCGAAGCCGATCGCCGCGACGACGGCGAGCGCGATCAGGTTCCTGGGCAGCGCACCCGGAATGCGGGCGACGTTGATCAAGGTGAGCGGCGGCAGGATCGCGATCAGCTCGCGGCCGAAATCGCGCCACGCATTGGGCCGCACCACCGGCTGCGGCAGCCCGTCGGACGCACCGCGCCGCGGCTCGCGCAGCGTGAGCACCCAGAGCGCCAGCAGCAGCCCGGGCAGGCCGACGGCAAGGAACGCCGCTTGCCAGCCGGCGAGGCCGAGCGGCGCCGCCGCGGCGTCCGGATAGGCGGCATTCCAGCGCGCCACCACCAGCCCGCCGATCGGCAGGCTGAGCGCGCCGCCGATATAGAGGCCGCTCGAGTAGATTGAGAGCGCGGTCGCGCGCCTTTCTTTGGGAAAGGAATCGGAAATCATCGAATAAGCGGCGGGCGAGGCGCTCGCCTCGCCGATCCCCACGCCGATCCGCGCGGCGGCGAGCATCCCGAAGCTGTTCGCGAAGCCTGACAAAGCGGTCATCGACGACCACAGCGCCAGCCCCATCGCCATCAGCCGGCCGCGATACCAGCTGTCGGCCAGCCGCCCGAGCGGGATGCCGAACAAGGCGTAGAAGACGGCGAACGCGGTGCCGTAGAGGAAGCCGATCTGCGCGTCGGTGACGCTCAAGTCGCGCTTGATATCGCCGACCAGGATCGAGAGGATCTGTCGGTCGATGAAGTTGACGATGTAGACCAGGACGAGGACGAACAGCGCATACCAGGCATAGGCGCCGATGCGTGGAGCGGGGCGCGCGGCCGGCGCCACGCCCTCGACGATCGTCGCCATGTTTGCACCCTCTCTTCTTGTTTGGCCTATGGCTAGCAGAGCGCCGCGCTTTGGCAACGGGCGCATCCCTGATAGGCTTGGGCGCGATGCTGTCGATCGCCAACCTGGAAGTGCACGTAGCGCACGGCTGCAACCTCGCCTGCGAGAGCTGCTCCCATTATTCCAACCAGGGTCACAAGGGATTGCTCGGCCTCGACGAGGCGCGCGCCTGGATCCAGCCCTGGGCCGACAGGCTGGCTCCGGCCAAGTTCTCGCTGCTCGGCGGCGAGCCGGCTCTGCACCCGCGCTTCGCTGAATTCGTACCTCTGGCACGTTCTTTCTGGCCGCGGGCGCATTTGCGCCTGGTCTCCAACGGTTTCCTGCTGGCCCGCCATCCCGAACTGCCGCGCCGCCTGGCCGAAGCCGGCAACGCCCGGCTCGAGGTCTCTATCCATCACAATTCGGCCGAATATCGGCGCCGGTTCGCGCCGGTCGCTGCGCTGCTCGCGCGGTGGGTCGCCGAGCATGGCATCGATGTCCGGCTCGTCGACAGCCACGCGCACTGGACCCGCCGCTACAACGGCGTGGGCGCGGCCATGGAGCCGTTCGAGGACGGCCGCCCAGGGCGAAGCTGGCGCAATTGCCCGGCCCGCTGCCCGCAATTGCTCGAAGGCGCGATCTGGAAGTGCCCGCCGCTCGCCTATCTGCCGATGCAGAACCGCAAATACGGCCTGTCGGAGAAATGGCGCCCCTATCTGCAATATCGCCCGCTGACCCCCGATTGCGACGATCGCTCGCTCAGGGCCTTCTTCGCCCGCAAGGCCGAATCCCATTGCGCGATGTGCGCCGCCAAGCCGCCGCGATTCTCGCCGCCGCTGCCCTTTCCGACCCGCGTCGCTTAGTTGAGCAGATAATCGGCAAGGATCGAATAAACGGCGCGCTCTTCGGTGAGGTCGCTTTCGAACAGGGCGAAGCGTTCGACCGTGAAAAGCGGGCTCGCCAGGTTGCCCGCCTGCTCGAGGAAGCCGCCAACCGGCCCGGCCGCGCGATGGAGGCGGGCGAGGGTGATGTGCGGGATATAGGCCCGGCGCTCCGGCTCCAGGCCGACGCGGACCAGCGCTTGGTCGACCTTGCGATGCAGCGCTACCAGCGGCTCCGGCGGAGCGACGCCCGCCCAGACCGTCTCCGGCCGGCCGCGCTGGTCGAAGAAGCCGACGCCGGAGAGGGCAATCTCGAACGGCGGCTGCCGGATCGCGTCGAGCGCGGCGTGCACATCCTCGGCTTGCCGCCGGTCGACCTCGCCGATGAAGCGCAAGGTGAGGTGGAGCTGGTCGTCGCTCTGCCAGCGCGCGCCGCTGATCCCGCCCATCGCGGCGATCAGGCGCTCGCGCACCAAGCGCGGCAGGCGGATCGCGACGAACAGACGCATGGCCCGCTCTACCGGGGGTCGCGCCGCCGGTTAACCCTCTTCGCGTCCTTTCGCTGCATCCTTTCGCTTGAATCCGCCCCCCGAACCCACGATATTGCGGCCATTCGGCGGATCGTCGCCGGACAAAGGAGTTTGAACGATGGCCAACTGGTCTGACCCGCAACTGGGCGCGACATCGCAAGGCGGCGCCGTCGGCACGGCGACGGGCGTATCCGTCGACGCCGGCCTGCGGGCCCACATGCTGTCCGTCTACAATTACATGACCTCGGGCATCCTGCTCACCGCGATCGTCTCCCTAGCCTTCGCCTGGGGCGGCCGGGACTCGCTCGCCGCGGATATCTTCATCAACGGCGGCATCCTGCGCTGGGTGGTGATGCTGGCGCCGCTCGGCATCGTCCTGTGGATGAGCTTCGGCTACAACCGCATCTCGCAAACCACGGCCCAGATCCTGTTCTGGACCTTCGCGGCGCTGATGGGCGCGTCGCTGAGCTACATCTTCCTGATCTACACCCAGGGCTCGATCGCACTGACCTTCTTCGCGACGGCCGCTTCGTTCGCATCGCTCAGCCTCTATGGCTATACGACGAAGCGCGACCTCAGCGGCATGGGCACGTTCCTGCTCATGGGGCTGGTCGGCCTGATCGTCGCCTCGGTCGTCAACATCTTCTGGCTGAACGACACGTTCAGCCTGGTGATCGCTGCGGTGGGCGTGCTGATCTTCGCCGGCCTGACCGTTTACGACACGCAGAGGATCAAGAGCCTCTATTTCCAGCTGCCGGGCGCCGAGCTCGGCAAGGCCGCGATCATGGGCGCGCTGACGCTCTATCTCGACTTCATCAACATGTTCCTCTTCCTGCTGCGCTTCCTGGGCAGCCGCGAATAGGACCGGTCGAGAGACTGAACATGGGAAGGCCCGGCGGAAACGCCGGGCCTTTTCGCATGTGCTAGAAGCGGACGCGAACGCCCGCCGATGCCGAGGTCGTCTCGCCGGGGCTGAAGCCGGCGGTGCGGACGACGAGCGCGTCCAGCGAGACGCTGGCAGAAAGCTGGATCGAGCCGGTGAGACCAAATTCGGCCCATAAGTCGCCGTCGTCATCGGCCGGGATCAGCTGCGGCGTGCGCGACGCGGCAAGACCGCTTCCCTGGCGGTTGACGGCTGAGCGGTTCGAGGTCGCCGCGCCGGCGAAATAGGCGCCGAGGCTGCCGCCCCGCCAGATCCGCTCGGCCGACACGCCGGCGATGCCGGTCACGCCGTTCTGGCGGATCTCCTCGACCACCGGATCGCCGACCGCCGGCGCCGTCGTGCGCGCCGTGTCCACCGCGCTGTAGCTCAGCGCCAGGAAGGGCGCGACCGTCCAGTCCTCGCCCACCGGGGCGTCCCAGGTGGCCGAGCCGCCGAGCGTGAACAGGCTGCCGTCGGTTTCGACCCGCACCACCCGCCCGGCGGCGCGCGCGGGCGCGGGCGGAGTGAAATCGCGGTTGCCCAAGGTCGCATAGAGGTCGAACAATACGCGTCCGGTCTGATAGCCGCCGCCGATGGTGAACTGCCGCGTCTGCGCAGGGAGCGGCTCGGCAAGCCCAGGCTCGCCCTGGCCATCGAACCAGGCAGCCCCGGCGCGGACATAGCCGGCGCCGATGTAACGATAGAGCGAAAGCGAGACGAACGGCTGCCCGTCCTCGCCGGCCAGGGTGGCGATGCCGCCGCTCAGCGACAGCGACCAATCGGCCGCCGACGCGCTGGCCGGCCACAAGGCGATCGCCCAGACAAGATGCCGCGGTGACATGGCCCCCTCCTTATCGTTTCCGCCTAACGGCGGGGAGGCGTAAAACCCTTCGAAGGGAATTCCTTGTATCGGCGTTAAGGCTTTCAGCCGCGGGAAAAGAGACGTGCTGAATGTAGGCGTTGAGGCGAGCGAGCTGCGGGCGCGCGCAACCGGCGACGGGGGCGATTGCGCGCTGATGAGCCGTGTCGCCGCCGGCGACGCCGACGCCTTCAGGCATTTGGTGACGCGGCACACCCCGATGGTCCACGCGATCGCGTGGCGCATGCTCGGCGACGCGGTGGAAGCGGAGGATGTGGTGCAGGAGACGTTCGTCAAATTGTGGGTCAACGCCAAGGGCTGGACGAGCGCCGGCGGCGGCCTCGGCGGCTGGCTGCGGCGGATCGCCACCAATGGCTGCCTCGACCGATTGCGCCGCGCGCGTTTCGTCAGCGACGAGGGCCTGCCCGAACGGGTCGACGAGGCGCTGCCGGCGGACGTGGCGATCGACGGCGAACGGCGCCGCGCCGCCGTCGCCGCCTCGATCCACGCGCTGCCCGATCGGCAGCGCGCCGCGATCGTGCTCACTTATTATGAGGGCGTGCCCAACGCCGAGGCCGCGTCGATCCTCGGCATCGGCGTCAAGGCGCTCGAATCGCTGCTCGTGCGCGCCCGCCAGGCCCTGACCCGGTCGCTGGCCGGCAAGGGGCTGCTGACCGAAGGAGCGGGCGAATGACCGACCGCGCCCTCGATATCCTGCTCGCCGAGTTCGTGCCGCCGCCGGCGCCCGCCGGGCTGGCCGCGCGCGTCGCCGCCGCGGCGCTGGCGCTGCCGCAGGAGCCGCGTGCTTATGCCCGCCGCGCGCCGCGCGACCGGCGCCGCTCCTGGCTGCGTCGGCCGATGTTGGTCGGCGGGGTCGCGCTCGGTCTCGCGGTCAGCGGCGCCGTCGCCGCGACTCTGGCCGGCGTCCGGCTCGACCGGCTGCCGATCGTCGAGGCGGTGCTCGCAAGGTTCTCGCCGCCACCGGCCGCGGCGCCGCGCCCAGCGCCGGCCGCACCGCCGCGCCTTGCGCCCCCCGTTGTCGAGCCTGCCCCGGCTCCCACGCCGCAGCCGCTGCCCGAGGCGCCGCGCGCATCGCCGCCGCCCGCCTTGCCGGTCGTCCGCAGCGAGCCGCCGCCCGCGGCGCCGCTGCGCAGCGAGCCGCTTCCGCTTCCGCCTCCGCCGCCTCGGGTCGAAGCGCCGCCGCGCCCCGGCATCGCGGTTCGCCGGTCGATCGAATCGCCGCCGCTGCCGCTCCCGGCGCCGGTGGTCCGCGAGGAGGCCGTGGCCGCTCCGCCCGCCGTGCCGCGCCCCGCCGCGACGACCGCCGTCGAGGCCGCGCGGTTGCGGCAGGACCGGATCGAGCGGGTCCAACAGATCGACCGGCTTCGCGCCGCGCGTCAGGCGCAGGTCGAGCGGCTGCAAGCCGCCCGCCAGGCGCAGATCGAACGGCTCCAGCGCGTCCAGCAGAGCCGCGAGCGCCTCCGCCGCATCCATCGCGACTGAGCGGCCGAAGGGTTTCCCCGGACCTCGCGTTAGAGCGTCTGAGAGGCGCGGCCGCCTTCTCCCTCAAATCCTTGAAGGAGAGCGAAGATGAAGACCATCAGCCTGATCGGCATCGCCGCCGCTTTGTGCGTGCCGGCTTTAGCGTCGGCGCAGCGGGGTGGGGGCGGCGGAGCCGTTTCCGTCCAGCGCGGCGATTTCCAGCGCGGCGAGATTCAGCGCATCGACACGGACCGGACGCTCGTGACGACGCGCGATATCGACGTCCGCCGCGGCGACGCCCTGCGCGGCGAGACCGGAACCCGCCTCCAGCGCCGGGACCGCGACCCGGACCGGAATCCCAACCATCAGGCCCGGCGGCGCTGGAACGCCGCCAATCCGCCCGACCATCACGCCCGGCGGCGCTGGAATGCCGCGAATCCCCCCGCCGAGCGGCCCCGTCGCCCCGGCAGCTAGCCTTCCCCGAGCATCCCCCCTGGCCCGCCCCCGCCTCGCACGGGGGCGGGCCATTTTTCATGGCCGTCGGGCGGAGCTGCCCATATGCCGGCGGAAGAAATCGAGCGTCGCCGCCCACGCCCGGCCGGCCGCTTCGGCATTGTAGCG
>NZ_JBQTIN010000086.1:0-12028 GCF_052388015.1 Sphingosinicella sp. | reverse complement strand
CAGGCAGATAGACCTCGTCGATCAGAACGAATGCGTCCGCGCGCTCTGCAATGTCGCCAATCTCACGCAGCACCGTTTCGTCGGCGAGATTGCTCGTCGGATTGTGGAGATTGGTGAGCAGGATGAGCCGTGTGCGGTCGGTGACGGCCTGCTCCACCGCCGCCGGATCGATGGAGAAATCGGGCGCCTTCCGGACGAACGATCGGATCGTCGCGCCGCAATGGCTCGCCGCCGCGATCATCGGCTCATAGGCTGGGGTTTCCGCCACGACCTCATCGCCCGGCGCGATCAACGCCGACAGCGCGAGCATGTTCGCCATCGACGTGCCATCCGCCATCACGACCCGGTTCGGCGTCACATCATTTCGCCGGGCGATCGCCTCGCGCAGCGGCGGGTATCGGTAACGGCTGGCGCCATCGAGCTCGAGATCGGCGACGTCGATCGGGAACTGGTCGAGACGGAAATGCGGCACTTCGGACGAGCCGAGCGGATAGCGCACCGGCGCCTGGTTCTTCGCCCAGTACATATATTCGGACTGCATCGCTCGCATCAGACCGTCTCGCGCCGCTTCAGCCAGAAGAGGCAGACCGGAATACCGGCGGCGAGGATCGCGAAGCCGATCATGCTGTTCGTGGGATGGGCGGCGACGGTGCCGATCACGGTGACCGCGCAGGCGAGGATGAAGAACCAGGTCGTGAACGGATGGCCGGGCACCTGGAAGCCGGCCGGTTCGCGATCCCTATGGCGGAAGACGAGCAAGGCCGCGCCGGTCAGCGCGAACCAGATGAAATCGACCGAGACGACATAGCTCAATATCTGGCCGTAGGTGCCGGTCAGGGCGATCAGGCAGGCGACCGCTCCTTGCAGCAGGATCGCCAGGACGGGGGCATGGGTGCGCGGGCTGACGCTCGCCAGCGCCGGGAAGAACATCCGGTCCTCCGCCATCGCGAAATAGACGCGCGGCGTGGTCAGCATGCCCTGGCTCAGGAAGCCGAGCGCCGAGATCGCGACGCCGAGCGCGATCAGGTTCGCGCCCGTCTCGCCCAGCGCGAGCCGCATCACCGCGCTCGCCGGCGCCCGCGTCTCGGCGAGCCCCGCCGGGCCGAGCACCGCGACGCAGGTGAAGGCGACGGCCGTGTAAAGGATGACGACACCGATCACGCCCATCAGCAGGCCGCGCGCCAGATCGCGGCGCGGATCGCGCATCTCGGCCGCGACGAAGCTCGCCGTCTGCCAGCCGCCATAAGCGAACATCACCGGCGTCAGCGCCATCAGCAGGCCGGCGGCCGGGGTCGCGCTCGCTTGCGTTGGCGCGGCTGGGAACCAGGGCGCGAGCAGCAGGCCGCACAATACCAAAGCGACGATCGCGCCGATCTTCAGCACCATCAGCACGCTCTGCACTGTGCCGCCGGCGCGCACGCCGAGGCAGTTGATCGCCGTCAGCAAGGCCAGGGCCGCGACCGCGACGGCCGCGTCCGGCACGCCCAGTCCGGTCACTTCGAGGAAATAACGGGCAAAAGTGATCGCGACCGCCGCCATCCCGCCCGACTGGATCACCAGCAGCAGCGACCAGCCATAGAGGAAGGCCGGGAGCGGCCCGAAGGCGTCGCGGAGGTACGCATATTGGCCGCCGACCTCCGGCCGCCGCGCGGCCAGTTCGGCATAGACAAACGCCCCGGCGATCGCGATCGCGCCGCCGATCAGCCAGACGCCGACGATCCAGCCCGGCGCCGAGACCGCGCGCGCCACCTCGGCCGGGTTGAGGAAGATGCCCGAGCCGATGATCCCGCCCATGACCAGCATGGTCGCGTCGAACAGGCCGAGCCGGCGGACGAGCTTCCCTTGCGCGCTGGCCTCGCTCACAGGCCCAGCACGTCGCCGATGGTGTAGCGGCCGGCCGGCTTGCCGGCGAGCCATAGCGCCGCCTTCACCGCGCCGGCGGCGAAGATCGCCCGGCTTTCGGCGCGGTGGCCGAGCTCGATCCGCTCGCCTTCGGTCGCGAAGATCGCGAGATGATCGCCGGCGACCGATCCGCCGCGTAGGCTCGCGAAACCGATCGCCCCTTCGCCCCGCGCGCCGGTGATGCCGTCGCGGCCGCGCTCGCTCGATGCGTCGAGGTCGATGCCGCGCCCGTCGGCCGCCGCCCGGCCGAGCAGCAAGGCGGTGCCGGAAGGAGCGTCGACCTTGTGGCGGTGGTGCATCTCGACGATCTCGATGTCCCAGTCCGGCCCCAGCCGCGCCGCCGCCTCGCGCACCAGGTGAACGACGATGTTGACGCCCAGCGACATGTTCGCCGCCTGCAGCACCGGGACCGCTTCGGCCGCGCGGGCGATCGCCGCTTCATGCTCCGGTCCGAGCCCGGTCGTCCCGATCACGATGCCGATTCCGGCGGCGCGGGCGGCGTCCAGATTGGCGTCGAGCGCCGCCGGCGTGGAGAAATCGATCAGCACGTCGCTCTCTCGCGCCGCGCCGGCCGGATCGTCGCCCTGATCCGCCTGCCCGCCGGGCATCGCTTCGCCCTGTTTCCCGATCGCTTCGGCGACCGCGCGCCCCATCCGGCCGGCGGCGCCGATGATCCCGATCCGTGTCGCCATGCGCGCCCCTTTTTCGCCGGCCTTCATGGGCGACTAGCGGCCGGGCCGCAAGGTTCGGCGGCGGAACGGGTGCGTCCGCGCCGCGTTGCTGTCCCGTTACTGTCTCAAGGAGTAACTGAGATGGCCGAAGAAAAAGAAGTGATCGTCACCTCTGACGGTGGCGGCGGTGGCGCGGGCATGATCATGGCTGTGGTGCTGTTGATCGTCGTGCTGGTCGGGCTCTTCCTGCTCTACCAGAACGGCGTGTTCAGCGGCGGGACGCAGGACGTGAACGCCGATATCAAGATCGAGACGCCCAAGCAGAACTAGTCGCTTTTCCCCTCCCTCTCAGGGAGGGGAGAGGGGTGGGTGCGCGCGTCCGCGCGCCAAGAGACTCCTCGGCCGCCATGGCTCCCTCGGCGGCATCGAGCCCCCTCGATCGCGACCCACCCCCGGCCCCTCCCTTTCAGGGAGGGGAGGAACCCGCAAGCTGACGAAGCCAGCGCTGGCGCGCCCATTCCTGGATGAGCGCGTCGGCGGTGCGCCGCTCCACGCCCGCCGGCGGCAGATCAGCGTAACGCGCCCAGCGTTGGCTGGCACTCGACCAGACCAGCTCCTCGTTGAGGTTGAACAGCAGCCGGCGCCCATTGGCGCCGACCCAGCCGATCTGGCCGGGCCGGTCGAGCGTGCCGAGATACTGGAAGACCGGCCCGCGATGCCGCTGTGCCGTCGCCCCGAGCTGGCCAAGCACGATCGCACGCATGTCGTCGAGGCCGAGCGCTGCGGGCATTGCGACACCCGGATCGCTGACCACGAACGGGATTCGCGTCTGCTGATCGTTCAGCGCATGGCCGTGGCCGAGGAAGCCGTCGTCGAACAGCGACTCGCCATGATCGGCGGTGACGACGATCAGCGTGTCGTCCAGCACGCCTAGCCGCCGCAGCCGCGCCCGGACCGCGCCGATCAGCGCGTCATTATAGGCCTGCGCGTTCCAATAGGTGCGGATCAGCCAGTCGCGATTGGCCGGCGAGATCGACCCGCGCGGGATCGGCTCGCCGCCGAAGGTGCGCGGCATGTCCGGCCAGGAATAAGGGAAATGGGCGGACTGGAGGTTGATATAGAGGAAGGTTGGCCGCTCCCATTGCTCCGCCCGGCCGAGCCGCTGGTCGAACTCGCGCAGCTGTACCCGGCCGTCGATTGCGAGGCTGCCCTGCGCGGCGAAGCTGAAGGCGCGCTCGTCCCGGTTGGTGGTCGCGTCGACGAAGAACTCGCCGAGCCGCATGCCGGTCAGCGCCGCGGTGTCGCCGAAATCTTCGGCCTGGCCGGAGAGCACGCCCACCCGATAGCCGTTGGCGAGGAAATCGCGGATCAGCGACTGACGGTCGTCATTGGGCGCGAGCTGGCCGCTGAACAGGCTCTGCAGCGACTGGGTCGTAAAGCCGACATGGCTATAGGCGGCGGGCGCGCTGGACCCTGAGCGCGCCATCGCCTCGATATTCGGCGCCACCGCCCGGCCGTCGACGCGCATGCCGATCAGGTCGGCACGCGTGCTCTCCAGCACGATCAGCACGACATGCCGCCGCCGATCCACCGGGATCGCCACGGGCGGGCCCGTTTCCGCGCTGCCGGTGAAAGCGAAATCGCCGCCGAAGCCGTCCTGGTCGATCCCGTCGCCCGGGACGTCGAGCGCATAGGGATGGAGCGTGGAATCGAACGGCGCCCGGTCGATCGGCCAGGTGAACAGGCTCCAGCCGTCCCGGTCGAAATCGGTCGTCTGGTGAAGAACGATGGCGACCGTCACGACGCTGTTGAAGCGCGAGACGGCGGAACGGGCGCCGTCGATCCGGTCGACCGCGAACAGCAGCAAGGGCGTCGCGATCAGCATCCCCAGCCACTGTCGCCGGCTCGGCCGATAATGGTCCAGCAGCGGCGCGGCGTTGCGCCAGCGCCGCCTGAGCAACCATAGCGCGCCGAAATAGAACAGCGCCGCGCCCACAAGGCCGATCGCCGCCAGCCCGATCTCGTTCAACGAGAAGAGCAAGGCGTCGGTCAGGCTTCCGCCGCCCAGATTGCGGACGATCTGGAAGCTCATCGCGTCGCTGAAATAAGCGAGCGCCTGATATTTCCCGATCGCCGCCCCCATCATCCCGCCGCCGGCGAGGACGATGAAGTTGAAGTGGAAGAGCGGGTTGTCTCCCTTGCGCCCGTGCAGCCGCCGTATGAGCCGGTAGAGCAGGATGAGCAGCAAAATCTGGCAGGCTAGGACGCCGACCAGGAACGCCGCGATCTCGCCCGGCGTGTCGAGCACCTGCGATGCCCCGAACCCGCCGCCGAAAAACGCATATTTCCGCTCCGCCAGCGCCAGCTCGAAGAGCAGTGTGACGAGGATCGTCGCGGGCAAGGTGAGCCGAGCCATCGCACGCCACGACGGGCGCACGCGCGGAATGCGCGGAGCGGGAGCGGCCTGGGTCGCCATGCGGCGGCCTTAGCGGGCGGGGATTAAGATGGGGTTTGCTGGAGGCGCCCACTTTCGACCCATTGCGGACGCTCAGGTTGCGGCGATGCCCTCCCAAGAACTGGGGGCGGGCATGAACGAGCGTTACGCAGAAAGCCGTTGCTTCCTATTTTGGAAGCCTTCGTTTTCTGGTCGATTGGTAGGTTGTCGGCGCACACTGAGGCCGGCCTTCGGTGTGTGCCAAGCTCGATATTGGCGCGCATGTGGGGCTGGAAGACTGTAAACTCGGCGTCATCTTATGATGGAGACGGTCCGCTACCGCTAAAATGATAGTTAACTTCATTGCCGGTCCATGATAACATTTGTGATCCACTTCTGATTCTGGGGGTTTCAAATGAAGAAGCTCAGCGATCTAAAGGCGGTGCTCGGTGTGGTCGCCCTGGCGCTCGGGGGATTGGCCTCCACCCCCGCGACCGCACAGGCGACCCGGACTTGGGTTTCGGGCGTGGGCGACGATGCCAACCCCTGCAGTCGCACCGCACCTTGCAGGACCTTCGCGGGCGCGATCTCAAAGACCGCCGCAGGCGGAGAGATTAGCGTCCTCGATCCGGGCGGGTTCGGCGCGGTCACCATCACCAAGTCGATCACCATCGACGGCGGCGGGATTGTGGGATCGATCCTCGCAGCCAATACCAACGGGATTATCGTCAACGGCGCCAACGTGGTCGTAAATCTCCGCAACCTTGCGATCAACGGCGGTGGCACCACGACCGGGAACGGAATCCGCATCATTCAGGCGGGCACGGTCACCATAGACAATGTGTCGATCACCGGCCATGTCGGCACCGGCACCAACGGCCGGGGGATCGCCATCGAAACCAGCACGGCCATTGTGCGCGTCTCGATCGTCAATTCCCATATCGCAAACATGGGCAACCACGGGATCCATTCGAACCCTAGCGCGGGACTCGTGTTCCTTGCGATCGACGATGTTGACATCAGCGACGGCGCTGCTTCCGCGATCCACCTTGTCCAGAACACCTCCGCCACAATCAGCAGCTCCCTTCTGACGGGCAACTTTAACGGCGCGGGGTTGACGAATGAACGCGCGTCCAACGTCGCGACGATCAGCAACAGCGTTTTGACCAACAACTCGATCGGCGTCTCAAACGGGGGACCTGGACAGGCCGCCGTTACGCTCCTCTATGGAAACTTCATCAGCCGAAACACGAGCCAGGGCCTCTTGATCGGTGGGGGCGGCATCTCCTCGTTCGGCAACAACGCCATTCGCGGCAACGCGGGCAACGAGACCCCGACCCCTCCGAGCCTCGGGTTGCAATAGTTCGGCGACGAGCCGGTTCCAGCAGCGCCGCAAACGGCCGAAGAGACAACGTCTACTTTCCACCCTTAGCGGACGTTTGAACGATCCGCTAAACGACGAGCATGCCCGAGCTCCCCAACATCGTCATCCTCACCGGCGCCGGCGTCTCCGCCGAGTCCGGGCTCGCAACCTTTCGCGGGCCGGACGGGCTTTGGGAGGGGCATCGGGTGGCGGATGTCTGCACGCCGGAGGCGCTGGCGCGGGACGAGGCGCTGGTGCAGCGTTTCTATGACGAGCGGCGGGTGAAGCTGGCCACGGTCGAGCCCAACGCCGCCCATCGCGCGCTCGCCCGGCTGGACGCGGAATGGCCCGGCGGGCTGCTGCTCGTCACCCAGAATGTCGATGATCTGCACCAGCGCGCCGGCGCGAAGCGGCTGGTTCATATGCATGGCGAGCTGCGCTCCGCGCTCTGCCGCGCCTGCGGCGGGCGATCGCCCTTCGCCGGCGCCGACATGGGCGCGGGGCCGGCCTGCCCGGAGTGCGGCGAGGCGGGCGTCTTGCGCCCCGACATCGTCTTCTTCGGGGAGATGCCCTATGCGATGGCGGTGATCGACCGGGCGCTGATGGAGGCCGACCTGTTCGTCTCGATCGGCACCTCGGGCAATGTCTATCCCGCCGCCGGCTTCGTCCAGACCGCCCGCTATTGCGGCGCGCGCACGCTGGAGATGAACCTGGAGCCCAGCCTCGGCGCCACCTATTTTCACGAAAGTCGCATCGGCGCGGCCGGCGACTTGGTGCCCGGCTGGGTGGAGGAGATGCTGAAATGATCGAGGGAAGCTGTCATTGCGGCGCGGTACGGCTGACTCTGCCGGAGACGCCGGAAGATCTCGGCAGCTGCAATTGCTCGCTCTGCCGCCGGATCGGTGGGCTCTGGGGCTATTACCGGCCGGACGAGGTGGGGGTCAGCGATCCGGACGGGCGGCTGACCGGCTATGTTCAGGGCGATGCGACGCTGACCACCTGGCATTGCGCGACATGCGGCTGCACGACCCACTGGTCGCCGCGCGATCCGGCTTATGAGCGCATGGGCGTGAATCTCAGGCTGTTCGATCCGGCCGACTGGGAGCCGCTGCCGCGCCGGCTCATCGATGGGGCGAGCTGGTAGCGATCTTCCCTCTCCCTTGGCGGGAGAGGGATTGAGCGAGAGGGGTGCGTCTGAAGCGGCTCGATGCCGCTGAAAGACGCCTTGAGGCTCGCTTGCGCTCGGCCCCTCTCTCCAAACCTATGGTCGGGTGAACAGCGCCCCGCGCTGTTCAGGTCATGCCGGGGGCATGACCGACCCGAACATCCCGCAGGGGAGAGAGGCTTTGCGTCCACTCTTGCACCTTCCACAGAATGAGAACAAAGTGGGAACATGCGACTCGACCCGACTCGGCCGGACCCTTCGCGCGCGCCATCCGCGGATGGGCTGACGCAGGCCGGGCTCGTGCCGGCGACGCTGCATGAGATTTATGCGGCTTGTCTGGGAGAGGGCGCCAGCGCTCTGGGTTTCGCGGCCTTGCTGACGCAACGCTTCACGGCGGAGCGGCCCTTGCTCTGGTTCCGCCGCCTCAAGGCCCGCGGCGCGCCTTACGGACCCGGTCTCGCCGAGCTGGGGCTGGACCCCGGCCGGATCCTGTTCGTCGCCGCGCCGGACGAGCGCGCCTTGCTCCGCGCCGGGGCGGACGCGGCCCATTGCGCGGGGGTCGGCGCGATCCTGATCGAGGCTGAGGGCAGATTGCCGCTCTACGATCTCACCGCCAGCCGCCGGCTGCGCCTCGCCGCCGGGCGGTCCGGGGTGACGATCCTGATGGTTCGGACCGGCGCCGCGCCGATCCCGAGCGCGGCCGAGACGCGCTGGGAAGTGGCAGCAGCGCCCTCTTCTCCCTCTCCCCTGGGGGGAGAGGATAGGGTGAGGGGGTCGGGCGTTTGCGACTATTTGCTGACTCAGAACCCCCTCACCCCAGCCCTCTCCCCCCAGGGGAGAGGGGATTTTCAAGTCGCGCCCGGCCCGCCCGCTTTCGCGGTGCAGCTGCTGCGCCGGCGCGGCGGGCCGGCAGGGATGGAGATGAGATTGGAGTGGAACCGTGACCGAGCCTGCTTCCGGGAGTCGGCGCTATCTGGCGCTCTATTTCCCCTTTCTGCCGGCGGCTCGGCGGCGGATCGCGCGGCGGCTTTCGCCTGACGACGGGCGCCCGCTCGCCTTCCTCGTCAAGCTGAAGGGCGCGCTGCGGATCGCCGCCGTCGACCAGCGGGCGCGGGCGCTCGGCCTGACGCCCGGCCTCGCCTTCGCCGACGCGCGGGCGCGGGTGCCGGAGCTGGCCAGCGAGGCGCTGGACGAGGGCGCCGACGCGGCCTGGCTCACCCGCTTGGCGGAGGGCTGCGACCGCTACACGCCGATGGTCGCGCTCGATCTGCCGGACGGGCTGATCCTCGACGTCACCGGCTGCTCCCATCTTCTTGGGGGCGAGGCAGGGCTGGCGGGCGATATCCGGACGCGGCTCGCCCGGCTCGGGATGAGCGTCCGCGCGGCCTTCGCCGGCACGCCCGACGCGGCGCGCGCTCTCGTCCGTTACGGCAGCGACGAAGGGGAGGATGTGCGCCCGCTCCCCGTCGAAGCGTTGGAACTTGACCCGGAAGCAACCACGGCCCTCCGCCGCGCCGGCCTCGTCACGATCGGCGATCTCGCCATCCGCCCGATGGCGGGGCTCGCCGCGCGCTTCGGCATGGCGGCGGCGACCGCGCTCCGCCGCCTGCTCGGCGACGAGACAAGGCCGATCGACCCTCGCCGCGCGCCGCCGCCGGTCCTCGTCGAGCGTCGCTTCGCCGAGCCGATCGCGCGAACCGAGGACGCGCTTCACGCAGTCGGCGAGCTGGTCGGCGAAGCGGCGCAGGAATTGGAGAAGCGCGGGGAGGGCGGCCGCGCCTTCGCGGCCACCTTGTTCCGCTGCGACGGGTTCGCACCGCGGCTGACGATCGAGACCGGCCGGCCGAGTCGCGATCCGGCGCTGATCGTCCGTCTGCTCCGCGAGCGGATCGACTCGCTCGCCGATCCGCTCGATCCCGGCTTCGGCTACGACATGGTCCGCCTCGCCGTGCTGCACAGCGAGCCGCTGGCCGCGTCGCAATTCGAAATGGCGGGCGAAGAGCGGCCGGACGCCGATCTGGCTGCTTTGGTCGACCGGCTCGCCGTCCGCCTGGGCGCGGACAGGGTGATCCGGCTCAAGCCCTATGACAGCCATATCCCGGAACGGGCACAGGTCGCGGTCGAGGCGGTGGCGCCCGCTTCGCCTTGGCCTGCATCCAAAGGCGACGAGCCGCCGTTGCGGCCGCTCTTCCTGCTCGATCCGCCCGAGCCGGTTCAGGTCGTCGCCGAGGTGCCGGACGGCCCGCCGCGCCGCTTCCGCCGCCACGGCGCCTGGCACGAGGTCCATCGGGCCGAGGGGCCGGAGCGGATCGCCGCCGAATGGTGGCGGCGCAGGCACGGCCACCGGCCCGGCCAGGGCGGCCTCACCCGCGATTATTACCGGATCGAGGACAAGGAAGGCCGCCGTTTCTGGCTGTTCCGCCACGGCCTCTACGGCGAGAAGGCCGATCCCGGCTGGTATCTCCACGGCCTGTTCGCATGAGCATACCATTCGCCGAGCTGGTCACCGCAACCAATTACAGCTTCCTGCGCGGCGCTTCGCCGCCCGGCGACATGGTGGCGCGCGCGGTCGCCCTCGGCATGACCGGGATCGGTATCGCCGACCGCAACAGCGTGGCCGGCGTGGTGCGCGCTTGGGTGGCGTTGCGCAATGCGCAGGAGAAACTGGCCGAGGCTGGCCTGCCGCCGCTCGATTTCCGCCTGATCGTCGGCGCGCGGCTGGTCTTCGCCGACGGCACGCCGGACATCATTGCTTATCCCGAAACTCGCCGCGGCTGGAGCCGGCTGACCCGGTTGCTCACCACCGGCAACCTCCGCGCGGTGAAGGGCGATTGTATCCTCAGGTTCGAGGATCTGCTCGATCATCTCGACGATCTCGCCCTTATCGTCCTGCCGGAAAACACAAGCGAGGAGCAGGAGGCGCATCGCAGGCCGGTGCCCTATCCGGCCGATGACGCTCCCAGGCTCAGGCTTGTCCGGTCGCCTGACACCGATCCTCTGGGCGATACGCTACGCCGCCTTCGAGGCAGGGCGCCGGGCCGAGTCTGGCTGGGTGCGAGCCTGAGGCTCGGTGGCGCCGACACGCGGCGGCTGGCGCAGCTCAAGCGGATTGCGACGGCGGCCAAGGTGCCGCTGCTCGCCACCAACGACGCGCTCTACACAACATCTGAACAGCGCCCCCTGCATGACGTTCTCACCTGCATTCGGCTCGGCACGACCATCGCCGAGGCCGGCCGCGCGCTCGAGGCCAATGGAGAGCACCACCTCAAGGAACCGGCGGAGATGGCGCGCCTGTTTCGCGCCTGTCCCGAGGCGATCGCCGAGACGCAGCGGCTGCTCGCCCGCATCCGGTTCGCGCTCGAAGACCTGCGCTACGAATATCCGCACGAGCCGGTGCCGCCGGGCTGGAAGCCGCTCGCTTATCTCCATCATCTCGTAAAGACGGCGGCGGAGCAGCGTTATGGCGCGCTGCTGCCGCTTAAAGTCCGCAAGTTGCTCGCCGAGGAATTCTGGCTGATCCGCAAGCGGAAATACGCTTATTATTTTCTCACGGTCTACGATCTGGTCCGCTTCGCCCGTACGCAGGCGCCGCCGATCCTCTGCCAGGGCCGCGGTTCCGCCGCCAATTCGATCGTCTGCTTCCTGCTCGGCGTCACCTCGGTCGATCCGCTGGAGCATGATCTGCTCTTCTCGCGCTTCGTCTCCGACGACCGCAACGAGCCGCCCGACATCGACGTCGATTTCGAGCACGAGCGGCGCGAACAGGTGATGCAGTATGTCTACGACCGCTACGGCCGCGACCGGGCGGGGATCGTGGCCACCATCATCCACTCCCGCCCGCGTTCGGCGATCCGCGACGTCGGCCTGGCGCTGGGCCTGACCGAGGACGTCACCGCCCGCATGGCCGACACCGTCTGGGGCTCATGGGGTTCGGAGGTGAAGGACGAGCACGTCGACCGGGCCGGTCTGAGCCGCGACGACGTGCGGATGCGGCTGGCGCTGGAACTGACGGCCGAGCTGATCAAATTCCCGCGCCATCTGAGCCAGCACGTCGGCGGGTTCGTGCTCAGCCAGACCCCGCTGATCGAGATCGTGCCGATCGGCAATGCGGCCATGGCCGACCGGACCTTCATCGAATGGGACAAGGACGACATCGACTTCCTCAAGCTGATGAAGGTCGATGTGCTGGCGCTGGGCATGCTGACGGCGATGAAGCGGGCCTTCCGCATGATCGGCGAGACCTATGGCCGGGCCCTGCCCGACACCGCCGCCGTGCCGGTCGAGCGGCGCGGGGTCTACCGGATGCTGTGCCGGGCGGATTCGGTCGGCGTCTTCCAGGTCGAAAGCCGGGCGCAGATGTCGATGCTGCCGCGCCTGCGGCCGGTGGAGTTCTACGATCTGGTGGTTCAGGTCGCCATCGTCCGGCCCGGCCCGATCCAGGGCAAGATGGTGCATCCCTATATGCAGCGGCGGCTGGAGCGGCGGCTGTATGA
>NZ_JBQTIN010000085.1:0-3608 GCF_052388015.1 Sphingosinicella sp. | reverse complement strand
GCTCACCGGCGCGCTCGGCGCGGCCTTGCTGCTCGGCGGTGCCGACCGGCTGCGGCGCGCGATCGGCCGGCCCGAACGGTTCCAGCGCCGAGCGGAACTGGCGCGCGCTCGCTTCCCAGGTGAACGCACCGCCATAGCGGGCGCAGGCCGCGCGGTCGCGCGTCAGCGCTGAGGCGATCGCGGCGTCGAGATCGGCGTCCATCGCGCCGACCTCATCGCTCAGCACATCGACCGGCCCGGTGACCGGGTAGGCCGCGACCGGCGTGCCGCAGGCCAAAGCCTCGATCATCACCAGCCCGAACGTGTCGGTGCGGCTCGGGAACACGAACACATCCGCGCCGGCATAGGCGCCGGCCAGCGCCGCGCCGCGCAGCGCGCCGAGGAACAGGACGTCGGGATAGCGCTTCCGCAAGGCCGCCAGCGCCGGCCCGTCGCCGACCACCACCTTGCCGCCGGGATGGGCAGCGTCGAGGAATGCCTCGATATTCTTCTCGATCGCGACCCGGCCGACGAAGAGCTGGATCGGCCGCGGCAGGCCGGCCAGCGCGGCGTGCGGCGCGACATCGGGGCCGAAGCAGGAAAGGTCGACGCCGCGCCCCCAGCGGCGGGTGGGGGAGACGCCCTGCGCCTCAAGCTCGGCCGCCATGCTCGGCGTCGAGACCATCGTCGCCCGCGCCGGGCGATGGAACCAGCGGATATATTTCCAGAACAGGCTGGGCGGCAGCTTGGTGCGCTTCGCCACATAGTCCGGAAACTGGGTGTGATAGGCGGTGGTGAACGGCCAGCCGCGCTTGAGGCAGAGCCGCCGCGCCGCGACGCCCAGCGGCCCTTCGGTGGCGATGTGCAGCGCGTCCGGCGCGAAGCCGTCGATCCGCGCCGTCATCGCCCGGCGCACGCCGAGCGCCAGCCTTATCTCCGGATAGGTGGGGCAGGGGATCGAGCGGAACAGGTCCGGCGAGATGACCTCGACCTCGTCGCCGGCCGCCTCCAGCTCGCGGCGCACCGACTGGAGGGTGCGCACGACGCCGTTGACCTGCGGCGACCAGGCGTCGGTGACGATCATGATCCGCATCAGGCGGCCGCCTGCAGCGGCTTGGCCGGCGATCGGGCCGCCTTCCTCGTCTGCCTTGCCGCGATCTCGTCGGCCCAATGGAGGATTTCCATGCGCCCGCACTGATGCTCGACCAAAGCGGTGCAGCCCTCCACCCAGTCGCCGTCATTGTAATAGGTGATATCTCCGAATTGACGCTGATCCGCGGTGTGGATGTGGCCGCAGACGACCCCGTCGACCTTCAGCCGCTGCGCCTCGTGCGCGACCGTCTCCTCGAAGCGGGAGATGAACTCGACCGCGTTCTTGACCTTGTGCTTGGCGACCTTGGACAGCGACCAGTAAGGCAGGCCGAGCCGGCGGCGGGCCCAGTTCACCACCAGGTTCAGCCGCATCAGGGCCTCGTAGGCCCAGTCGCCGACGAAGGCGAGCCAGCGGTGGGCGAGCATGATCGCGTCGAACTCATCGCCGTGCAGGACGAGCAGGCGGCGGCCGTCGGCGGTAGTGTGGATCGCCTTCTTGCGGATCTCGACTCCGCCGAAATTCATCCCCGCGAACTGGCGGAACATCTCGTCATGATTGCCCGGAATGTAGACGACGCGGGTGCCGTGCTTGGCCCGCTTCATCATCCGGCGGACGATCGCATTGTGGCGCTCCGGCCAGTAGAAGCGCTTCTTCAGCCGCCAGCCGTCGATGATGTCGCCGACCAAATAGAGCGTCTCGGAATCGACATGGTCGAGAAAGTCGAGCAGCAGCTCGCAATTGCAGCCGCGGGTGCCGAGGTGGATGTCGGAGATCCAGATCGTCCGATAGCGCCGGCGGCGCGCGCCCGAGGGGCCGACGCTCTTGTCGAGCTTGGAGGCGTTCTTGCGAAACTGATCGCCCGACGGCTCCGATTCCGCGCGCTCGGCCAGGATTTGGGCGTCCATCACACGCCTCCCCATATCTGGTTCGACAGCGCGGCTTATCCCTTGCTTCTGTTACAGCCTGAATCGCCGATGATGACAGATTGGCGGCAGCATTGGATTCGCCGACGGGAGCCGTTACCTTCCCGCTCATGGACACGCTCGCACCCGCCAAGGCGGTCGCCTCCGTCTCGCTGACCGACGCCGACCGCGATCCCGAAGCCTTCTCGCAGGAGCTGGGCCGCTCGTTCGAGCGCTACGGCTTCGCCATCGTCGCCGATCACGGCATTCCCGCCGACCTGATTCACCGCGCCGAGGAGAAAGCGAAGGCCTTCTTCGCGTTGCCGGAGGACGTGAAGCGCCAATATCATGTGGCGGGCGGCGGCGGCGCGCGCGGCTATACGCCGTTCGGGATCGAGACCGCCAAGGGCGCGACCCATTACGACCTCAAGGAATTCTGGCACGTCGCGCGCGACCTGCCGCCGGGCCACAAATATTCAGATTCGATGCCGCCCAATCTATGGCCGGCGGAGGTCGAGTCGTTCAAGGCGACCTTCCAGGAACTTTTCGCGGCGTTCGATGCGACCGGCGCCAAGCTGCTCGCGGCGATCGCCCGCTATCTGAACCTCGCGCCGGATTATTTCGTCGACACGGTCCGGGACGGCAATTCGGTGCTGCGCCTGCTCCATTACCCGCCGATCCCCGGCGACGGCCCCAATGTCCGCGCCGGGGCGCATGAAGACATCAACACGATCACCTTGCTGCTCGGCGCGGAGGAAGCGGGGCTGCAACTGCTCGACCGCGACGGCGACTGGCTGCCGGTGACGCCGAGGCCCGGCGAGCTCGCGGTCAATATCGGCGACATGCTGCAGCGGCTCAGCAACAATGTGATGAAATCGACCACCCACCGGGTGGTGAACCCGCCGCCCGAGCGTCGCCGCGTCTCGCGTTACTCGATGCCTTTCTTCCTCCATTTCCGCTCGGACTTCCTGATCGAGACTTTGCCCAATTGCATCTCGGCCGAGCGGCCGAACCTCTATCCGGTGCCGATCACGGCGGACGACTATCTCCAGGAGCGGCTCCGGGAGATCAAGCTGACCTGAAATCCTCCCTGTCGGCGAAGCGGATGGGGAGGGGGACCGCGTGAAACGCGGTGGAGGGGCGTCGCTGAGGCCAATTGCCCCTCCACCATGCTTCGCATGGTCCCCTCCCCACGCCTTCGGCGCAGGGAGGAATTGTCAGCCGGCGTCCTTCAGGTTCGCCGGGCCGAAGCCGTGGGGCAGGAGCTGGCGGATGGTGCTGGTCACGGCCCGCGTGCCGTCGCCGTTGGACGAGATCACTTCGATGTCGAGGCCGGACAGATCCGCCGCTTCGTAGATCGACTGGCGGCAGCCGCCGCAGGGCGTCACCGGGTCATTGCCCGCGAGCGCGCCGTTCGCGATGTGGCCGCCGGCGACCGCGATCCGCGCCACCCTGTCCAGCCCGAACGCCTGCCGCGCGGCGGTCAGGGCGGAAATCTCGGCGCAGATACCGAGCCGGTAGCAGGCATTCTCCATGTTCGCGCCGGTGACGATCTCGCCGTCGATCGACTCCACCGCGCAGCCGACGCTGAAGCGGGAATAGGGCGCATAAGCGTTGAGCGCCGCGGCGCGGGC
>NZ_JBQTIN010000084.1:0-8893 GCF_052388015.1 Sphingosinicella sp. | reverse complement strand
GCGTCCAGCAGGGCATGGCCTCGTCTTATTACCGGCCGGGGCCGCTGGGCGAGAGCGAGGTCTGCCTTCGCAGCTTCGCGCAGAAACTCAGGCGGCTGATCCCGGAGACGCGGCTGGAGTCGCCGCCGGCGCGCTGGAGCGGACCGTCCGGCGCATGACCAGATAGACGGGAAGCCCCACGGCGGTCATCGCCAGGCCCCACAGGCCGGCCTCGATGCCCGCGCCGGAGAAGGCCCAGGCGGAGTAAGCGAAGGCCGCAACGGCGACGGAGATGAAGCCGGGCGAAGCCGAAACTTCACCCTCGCGCGCCAGCTTCAGGCTCGCCGCCGCGCAGGCGAAGTAAAGGATGATGGCGGTCGAAGTCGTCACCAGAACCATGAACTGGAACAGATTGGCGAGACCGCGCGAATAGTTGGCGAGCACCACGAGGGTCGCGAGTCCGCTGGAGATGATGTGGATGCGATAGGGGATCTCGTTGCGGTTGAAGCGCGCGGTCCAGGCCGGCAGCAGGCCGGCGCGCGCCAGCGCAAGGGGCATCTCGGCCTGAAGCAGGACGAAGCCATTGAGCGCGCCCAGGGCGGCGATCGCGACGAAGATTGCCACAATCGGGCCAAGTGCCGGGTTCACCAACGTTGCGAAGAAGGTGGCGAATGGCGCGTTCGAGTCCTGGATCACCGCCGCCGGCAGCATCAGGGTCACCGCCGAACAGGCGAGAAGGTAGAAGAAGCCGGCGATCAGCGCGCCGATCAGGGTCGCGCGCGGCACGATCCGTTCCGGGTTCTCCACCCGGTCACCGGCCGCGGCAGCGCTCTCGAAGCCGAGCATCGCGAACAGGGTCAGGGTCGCCGCCGCGCTGACGCCCGCCACGCCGATCGGCACCGTATCGTGAGGGGCGACCGCCGTCGAGCTGCCGGCGAGAAGCCAGCCGCCGACCAGAATCGCGCCCGCCAGCGGCAGCAGCTTGAGGACGGTCGTCACCAGCTGCACTTCGCCTGCGGCCCGCACGCCGAGGCAATTCACGAGAGTGAACAGCCAGACCAGGCCGATCGCCCCGGCGGCGGGCACGCCCGGCCCTGCCAGCCCCGGCCAGATGACCGATAGATTGCTGATCGCGGCGATGGCGAGCGTGGCATTGGTCACCCAGGTCGAGATCCAATAGCTCCAGGCGACGATGAAGCCGGTGCCGGGCCCGAATGCGGCGGCCGGATAGCTATAGGCTGCACAACTGTCCGCCCGCCCCCGAGCCAGGCGATTCAGAACGGCGACGAGGCAGAGCGAGCCGGCGATCGTGACCAGCCAGCCATAGACAGAATTCCATCCCAAAGGAGCCAGGCTGGCCGGCAGCAGGAAGACGCCGGCGCCGATCATGTTGCCGACGACCAGGGCGATGCACATGGCAAGGCCGAGCTTGCGCTTCGGCCGCAGCGATTTGTCGGTTGGCGCCCCCGCCATTAGGCAACGATGCGCTATTTGGGGGAGGAGGGGAAGGGGATTTGCCCTTCGCTTGCGCTCGGGCGTTTCGGCGGCGATCGTTCCCCGGACGATCGCTGTTCGCCGAAACTGGTGCGGTCGAGAAGACTCGAACTTCCACGGCCTTTCGGCCACAGCGACCTCAACGCTGCGCGTCTACCAGTTCCGCCACGACCGCACGTGAAAGCGAAGCTGAAAAAGCCCCGCCGATCTGGTGAGCGCGCGCCCCTAGCAGAGCCCGCGCATCGCCTCAATAGAGGAACATCGGCATCCCCTCGACCCGCATCAGCCGGGCGCGATAGGCTTCGGCGTCGTAGAGCGCGCCGACGTCCACCGCCCTGGTGCCGTGGAGCAAAGTGTCGATCGGCACATGGTCGTAATTGCCGTTGGCGAGCGCGACCATGCGGCCATGCTCGCCGCGCTGGAGCAGCTGAACGGCGAGCGCGCCGAAGGCGAAGCCGACCATCCGGTCCATCGCGTCGGGCTCGCCGGCGCGCATCAGATAAGCGAGTTCCTGGATCACCGTGCCCGAGCCCAGCCGCGCCTCGATCGCGTCGCCGATCCGCGCTCCGACCCGCGCGTCGGCGCGCTGGGTCGCCGGGCGCGACATGTCGGCGGCGTCCGCCTCCCCCGCGATCGACGCGCCTTCCGAGACGACGCACATCGCATAGCCGGCGGGATTGCTGGCCTTGTCCTCGGCGAGCAAAGGAAGCAGCCGGTCGAGATCGACCGGCACCTCGGCGATCACGGTCCGGTCGACCTGGGCGAGGAAGCCGGCGAGCAAGGCGGTCTCGCCGCTCCGCCGCCCGAACAATTCGACCACGCCGATCCGCTCGTGGCTCTCGACCGTGGTGCGGAGCGCATTGATCGCCTCGACCGAGCGGCTGACGGCGGTGGAGAAGCCGATGCAATAATCCGTGCCGAACACGTCATTGTCCATCGTCTTGGGGACGGAGACGACCTTCGCGCCCTGCCCCGCGAGATGGGCGGAGAAGCGCAAAGTCCCGTCGCCTCCCAGCGTGATCATCGCGTCGATGCCGAGCGCGTCGAGGACGCGCAGCACGTCGCCGGTCCGGTCGCCTTCCGCGTCGGTGCGCGGGTCGGTGCGGGAGGTATGGAGGATGGTGCCGCCGGCCCGGTCGATGCCGCGCACCGCCTCGCGGTCGAGGCTAAGGCTGTGCGCCGCGACGCTGGCCGGGTCGGCGGGGTCGATTCCCATCACCCCTTCCCAGCCGCGCCGGAAGCCGGTGACGCTCCAGCCCAGATCGTCGGCATTCAGCACGACCGAGCGGATGCAGGCGTTGAGGCCCGGCACGTCGCCGCCGCCGGTGAGTATTCCGATGCGCATGGTCATCGTCTATCGGCGCTCGCCATGAGCGACAACCGCGCCGACAGAAAAGCCGAAGCGCGGCGCATCGTCGCGCTCGCCTGGCCGATCATGCTGACCAGCCTCAACTGGACTCTGATGCACATGATCGACGTCGCGGTGGTCGGCCATTACGGCACCGACCAGCTGGCGGCGCTGGCGGCGAGCCGCATCCTCACCTTCATCTCGATCGTCATCGGCTTCGCCGGGCTAACCGGCATTCTCGTCTTCGCCTCGCGCGCCGATGGCGGCGGGCGGCTCGCCGAGACCGGTGACATCTTGCGCTCGGGCCTGATGCTCGGCCTGCTGCTCAGCTTTGCGATGGTGATCGTCCTCGGCGGTTTCGCCGAGCCGCTGCTCGCTTTGTTCGGCGTCGCGCCCGCTCTGCACCGGCCCGGCGGGGCGGTGGTCGAGGCGATGGCGCTCGCCTTCCCGGCCCAGTTCGTCCTCGCCGCGTCCTCCTACTTCCTCGAGGGGATCAGCCGCCCGCAGCGGGTGATGGCGGTCAACCTCGCCATGCTGCCGCTGAACGCGATCCTCGCCTGGGCTTGGGTCGGCGGGCATTTGGGCTTTCCCGCTCTGGGCGCCGTCGGCGCGGCCTATGCGACCGCCACCGCCTCGTGGGCGGGCGCCGCCGCGATGCTCACCCTGATCTGGATATTGCCCAGAGCCGGAGCGCGGAACGTGCGCGACTGGTCCGGCGCGGCGCTTGGCCGGGCGCTGCGCGGTGTGCCGCGCCTCGCCTGGTTCGGGCTGGTGCCCGCGATCGGCTCGGGGCTGGAGCTGGCCGGCTTCGCCTGGCTGATGGTGCTCTCGACCCAATTGGGCAACGCCGCCGCCGGCGCGTTCCAGGCGATGCTGGCGGTTCACAATATCGCTTTTGCCTTCTCGATGGGCTTCGGCTCGGCGGCCGGGGTCAGGGTCGGCAACGCCGTTGGCGCCCGGGAGCGCGATCAGGCCTGGCCGCGCGCGATGCTCGCCGCCGGGATCGCCGCCGCGATCCTTGGGTTCATCTCGCTGCCGCTCGTCCTCGCCGCGCCGCAACTGGTCTGGCCCTTTTCCGACGATCCGGAGGTGCTGCTGCTCGCCGCCTCGATGCTCGCGATCATGGGCGCCTTCCTGGTCTTCGACGGGCTGCAGTTCGTCTTCGCCTCCGCCCTGCGCTCATTGGGCGAGCAGGTCTGGGCCGGCGTCAACGGCATCGTCGGCTTCTTTCTCGTCACCGGCGGCCTCGGCGGCCTGCTGGTCGCGCGCGGCTGGGGGGCGGACGGCCTCGCCTGGGCGGCGGGCGCGGGGATGCTGGTCTGCGCGGCGCTGAACTTCGGCCGCTTCTGGTGGGTGCTCAGCCGACCGGGCCGAAATTGAGCGTCAGGGTGCGGCCGCCTTGCGGCACGCCGATCTCGGCGCTGTCGAACGGCACGCGGCCGCTCGGCTGGATCTCCGGCACCGGCGGCGCGATCGACCAGGAATAGATCACCCGGCCGTCGCCGTCCTTCAGCTCGGCGCGGATCTGCGGCACGCGCTGCACCTGGTCGGTGCGGTTGACGATCGCGCCCGACACTTCGAGCATCTCATTGCCGCTCTCCAGCCGGCGCGGCCGGGCGCTCTCGTCGACGATCGCCAGCGCGTCGCCGGTCTGGACCGGGATGCCGATCCCCGCGCTCCAGGCGGGCAACCCGAAATACTGGATGCCGAACGCCGCCCCGGTCATCAAGGCCGCGGCGACGATCGCGACGATCGTCCACATCTTGGCCGGGTTGCGCCGCGGGCGGAGGAACGACCCGTCGTCCTGATAGTCGAGCACTGGCTCGGGCGCCGGCGCCTCGACAGGCGGCGCGGGAGCGGGAACAGGGTCAGGCGCAGCCGGCCGCGACGCGACGCTGGCTGGCGCCTGGGGGGCGGGCGGCTGCTGAAACCAGCTGTGCCGGCAGCCGGCGCAACGCACCTGCCGGCCGGCGGACCCGATCGCGCTGTCCGGCACGACATAGCGGTTGCCGCAGGATGGACAGGACAGGATCATAGGTGTCGCAAACCCGTAATAATGAAGGGACTCTAAGCACGGTGCGGGGCGGCCACGCAAGCAATTGCCGGGCCGGCCAAATCACCGAGGCTTGAAGGCTGGGCGACGGCCGTGCGATGGCTTGTGCTTCGGCGGGGAGGCGGCGGGTCTTGAGCGCGGGTGGCACGATCGTCCAGTTCGACAATGTCGGCCTGCGCTACGGCACGGGCGCCGAGACGCTGTCGGACCTCTCCTTCTCGCTCAAAAGCGGCGGCTTCTATTTTCTCACCGGCCCCTCGGGCGCCGGCAAGACGTCGTTGCTGAAGCTGCTCTACCTCGCCTTGCGGCCGAGCCGCGGCGTGATCCGCCTGTTCGACGAGGATATCGTCACCATGGCGCGCGGCCGGATGCCCGGCTTTCGCCGCCGGATCGGCGTCGTGTTCCAGGAATTCCGGCTGGTCTCTCACCTTTCGACCTATGACAATGTCGCGTTGCCGCTCAGGGTCGCCGGCGTCGCCGACGACGATCTCGAGACGCCGGTGCGCGAGATGCTGGCCTGGGTCGGCCTCGCCGACCGCGCCAGCGCCCGGCCGCCAACCCTGTCGGGCGGCGAGCAGCAACGGGTGGCGATCGCCCGGGCGGTGATCGGCCGGCCCGAGCTGCTGGTCGCCGACGAGCCGACCGGCAACGTCGATCCGGACATGGCGCGCCGCCTCATCTTCCTGTTCGATTCCCTGAACCGGCTGGGCACGACGGTGATCGTCGCCACCCACGATCTTCACCTCATCCCGGAAGTGCCGGGCGCCGAGATTCTGCGCCTCGACCGCGGCCAGATCGCCGATCCCACCGGGGCGCTGCGCCACCCGCCGCGCAAGGTCGACGCATGAAAGGCGGCGTGCGCAAGTTCGGCGTCGCCGAGCGCGGCCTGCTGCCCGAAGGGCGGTTCGCCGGACCGATGCCCTGGGTGATCGCGATCATGATGTTCCTGACCGTGCTCGCTGCGGCCGCCGGTCTCGGTCTGGCCGGCGCCGCATCGCGCCTCGCCGAGCAGGTCGGTGGCCGGGTCACGGTTCAGGTGGTCGAGGCCAATCCGAGCGCCCGCGCCGCCCAGGCCGCGGCGACGGTGGCGGCGCTCCGCGATGTCCCGGGCGTGGTCGCCGTGCAGCCGGTGCCGGAAGCGGACATGGCGCGGCTGCTCGAACCGTGGCTTGGCCCAGGCGGGCTGGAGGGCGATTTGCCGACCCCCGCGCTGATCGACGTCGATCTCGCGCCGGACGCGCGCCAGGATCTCGGGCCGCTGCGCGCGGCGCTGGCGCGGGTCGCGCCCGCCGCGCGGGTCGACGACAACGCCCAGTGGCTCGCCCCTTTGGCCTCGCTGATCCAGGCGCTGCAATGGCTCGCCGCCGGCCTTGTGCTGCTGATGATCGGCGCGACGGCGGCGACCGTCGTTCTCGCCGCGCGCGCCGCGCTCGACACGCACCGCGCGACGATCGAGATCCTTCACCTGATGGGCGCGACCGACATCCAGGTCGCGCGCCTGTTCCAGCGCCGGATCGCGCTTGACGCCTTGTTCGGCGGCCTGGTCGGCTTCATCCTGGCCGGCGTGACCTTGATCGGCCTTGGCGAGCGGGTGACGGCTCTGGGATCGGAGCTGATCGGTTCGGCCACGGTCCCGGTGCAGGGCTGGGCGGTGCTGGTCGCGCTGCCGGCGCTCGGCGTGTTGCTCGCCATGCTGGTCGCCCGGCTGACGATCCTGCGCGCTTTGGGGCGGATGCTGTGATCCGCTTCCTCTACCGCGTCACCGTCCTGCTGCTGATCGCCTATCTGCTCGGCTATGCCTTGTTCGCGGTGCTGCTGCCGACGCCGGCCGGGGTCGAGCGCACCGATGCGATCGTCGTCCTGACCGGCCGGCCGGAGCGGCTCCGCCGCGGCTTCGATCTGCTTGGCCGCGGTCTCGCCCAAAGAATGCTGATCTCCGGCGTCGATCCCAGCGTCCGTGCCCGCGAGCTCGCCCCGGCTTATCATGTCGAGCCGCGCCTCATCGCCTGCTGCGTCGATATCGAGCAGCGCTCGTTCGACACCCGCTCGAACGCCGATGAGGTGAAGCGCTGGATGGAAGGGCGCGGCTACCGCTCGATGCGCCTCGTCACCGACGACGTTCACATGCCGCGCGCCCGCAACGAGATCGCCAGCCGGCTGGGCGAGGCGATATCGATCCTGCCCGACGCCATCCCGACCAGCCCCGGTTTCCGCGAATTGTTCTTCGAATATAACAAGTTCCTCTTCGCCTGGGCTGCCGACCGGCTCGGCATCTGATGAACGTCATTCGCTCGGCGCTGTTCGCGCTCATTTTCTATGGCTGGACGGTCATCGCCGTCTTGCTGTCCTTTCCGATCAGCCTGTTCGGCACCGGCGCGATTCGCGGCTGGGCGCACGCCTGGTGCCGCTTCCACCGCGTGCTGGCGCGCGGGCTGCTCGGGATCAGCAGCCAGGTGGAGGGTGCGCCGCCGGAAGGCGTGGCGCTGGTCGCGGTCAAGCACCAGTCGATGTTCGAGACGATGGAGATGGTGCTTCTCCTCGACACGCCCGCGGTGGTGTTGAAGCGCGAGCTCGCCGACGTCCCGCTCTGGGGCTGGGTGGTGCGCCGCTACGGCGTCATCCCGGTCGACCGCTCCGGCGGCGCCGCGGCGCTGCGCCGGATGATGCGCGCCGCCGAGGCGGCGGTCGCCGAAGGCCGGCCGATCCTGATCTTCCCCGAAGGCGCGCGCGCGCCGGTCGGCACGGCGCCGCCGCTCCAGCCGGGTTTCGCCGGCCTCTACCGGGCGCTCGGCCTGGCCATCGCGCCGGTCGCGGTGAACAGCGGCCGGCTCTGGCCGGCGCGCCGTTTCGTCAAGCGGCCGGGCGTCGTGACGTTCCGCTTCGGCGAGACCATCGCACCCGGGCTCAAGCGCGGCGAGGTCGAAACGGCGGTGCGCGCCGCGATCAACGCGCTGGAGCCGGAGGCCTTGTCAGCCGCGTAAGGTCCCGCCGAGCTTGCCGGCGGCGGCGACGATCTTTTCGGAAATCTCCTTCAGCGTCGCCTCGTGGAAGCTCTTGGCCACCGGCTGGAGAACAACCTCGATCGCGATCGACTTGCAGCCCTCGCCGACGCCCTCGCCGGTGAACAGGTCGAAGATGCGCGCGTCGGCGATCGCTGCCTTGTCGGCGCCCTTCACCGCGCGCAGCAGCCTTTCCGCCGGCAAATCGTCGGGCACGATGAAGGCGAAGTCGCGGATCACCGCCTGCAGGGGCGGCGGCGCATAGGCGACACGCATATGGCCGATGGCGCCGCGCCTGGCCGGTATCGCGTCGAGGAACAATTCCGCCGCCATCACCGGCCCGTCGAGGTCGAACGCGCGCGCGACCCGGGGATGAAGGGCGCCGAATTCGGCCAGGATCGTCTTGGGGCCAAGGCCCAGCCGGCCGGACTGGCCGGGATGATAGACGCTGGCCGCCTCGTCCAGGACCTGGAGATTGTCGACCGGCGCGCCGGCGGCGGCCAGGATGGCCAGCGCCTCGGCCTTGGCGTCATAGGCGTCGAAGGGCACGGCCTTGCCGCTGCGCCAGTTGCGCCGGACGCGCGGGCCGGCGAGGACGATGCCGATCGTCGGCCGCTCCTCGTCATCGAGATAGCGCCGCCCGATCTCGAACAAGGCGACCCGATCCGCGCCGCGCGCCCGGTTGCGGGCCGCCGCGGCGAGCAGGCCGGGCAGCAGCGAGGGGCGCATCGCCTTCATCTCCTCGCTGATCGGATTGGCGAGCAGCCAGGCTGAGCCGCCGAAATGCGCCGCCTCGGCCTCGGAAATGAAGCTCCAGGTCACCGCCTCGTCGAGCCCGAGCGCTGCCGCCGCGCGCCGCGCCCGCCGCTCGATCAGCTGCGCCGGCGTCGCGGTGGGCCTGGCGACGCCCGCCTCGCGCGGCAGCGGCGTCGAGGGCACCTGGTCCATCCCCTCGATCCGCACGACCTCCTCGACCAGGTCGGCCGGCCCGTCCACGTCGCGCCGCCATGACGGCACCGC
>NZ_JBQTIN010000083.1:0-6613 GCF_052388015.1 Sphingosinicella sp. | reverse complement strand
TGTCGAGCTTGATGATGAAGGCCGGATCGAAAATGTCGAGCGGACGGAGCGAGATCATGCCGCCCGGATCGAAGTTCGCGTAGAGATTCAAGCTTTGATTCAACAGGTAATAGGCATCGGTGCCGATGATGGGCGTGAGCGCCCAATATTCGGGCGTCGGGGGCTGCGGATCACCGGCCGCGACGTCGCACACCGCCGCGCCCGAGCTGTCCTGACCGGCGCTCAGCCACAATGGCTGGCCCGCGCTCCGGTCCTTGCAGGCGATACAGAAACTGGGGTCGGCCACTTTCTCTCTCCATCATCGGGGCGACGACAGGACCGGCAGGGCGATCATCGCCAAGCATATCCGGGAGACGCGGTACGACGAGCAGCGAAGAACGCAAATCAAGTGCGCCTCGCCGCGTACCGAGTCAAGGTTGCGATCGAATGACGGCATCGATGCGGCGAAAGGGCGGAAGTCGTCAACCAAGGCCAAGTGGCTAGTGGTCAAAGAGTTCTTCCAACGACGTTCGCTCCGGTGTCCAGCCGTCGTAGCGCGTCTAGGCAGGGAGAACGGGATCGAAGGGGAAGGGATCGTCGGGCGAGTCGTTCATCCGCCAGCTTATGCGGGCGGGGAGGGGATGTAGGAAAGTTGTTTCAGCCTTTCCTCACATCCCGCTCATGGCTTTCATCCCGGATCGCGCCAGGACGAAGCCGCAATCCTCACGGGAGACGAGCGGATGACTGGAGCGAGCGAACGGGCCCATGCGGGTCTATGGAACCCTTGGCAGATCGCGCGCTGGAGCGCGGCGCTGGTGGTGCTGACGATCCCGGCGGTGATGATGCAGTTTAGCGACGAATGGCATTGGACGCCCGCCAGCTTCGTCCTCGCCGGGGTCGTGATCGGCGGTGTCCTGCTGCTCTACGAATATGCGGAGCGGCTGAACGGCAGCCGGGCCTATCGGGCGGGCATCGCGGTCGCGCTTCTGACCTCGTTCCTGACCGTATGACGACGATCGTCCGCGACGACGGCAATGGCATCGGCTTCTTCCTGCTGATCATGGCGGCGGCGGTCGGCGCGTTCGCCGCCTGGTTCGGGGCGGCGGGCATGGCGCGGACCATGCTCGGCGTCGCGATCATGCAGGCCCTGCTCGGCCTCGCCATCGCCACCGCGCCGGTGACCGCCAGCGTGCCGGACGGGCCGTCCAGGGCGCTGCTGTTCAGCGGCTTCTTTGCGGTGCTGTGGCTGATCTCGGCGGCATGTTTCCGGGTCGCCGTGAAGCGGGAGGGTTGAGGGGGTGGCCGAGCTGTATTGACCGGGACAGGCGCCGGTCCAGGCTGCTCCCAGGTGACGCGACCTGGTCAACCGGGGACGGGCGAAGGGCGGCTGAACCGCCTCGTGCCCTCTCCCCTTCAGGGGAGAGGGTCGGGGAGAGGGGGCGGCGTCGGCAACGCCTCGGCGATGGCGAACAGCACGCCGTCCAGATTGCCCATGACCTCCGGATTCGTGAACCGCAGCACCCGGTAGCCGCGACTTTCGAGGAAGGCCGTTCGGGCGGCGTCATATGCCTCGTGACCCGCATGCGTCTCGCCGTCGACTTCGACGACCAACATGACTGGCGTCCGGCACGCGAAATCAACGATGTAGCGTCCGATCACGACCTGTCGCCGAAACTTGGCGCCTTCGAACCGTTTCGCGCGGAGTTCGAGCCAGAGCTTCAGTTCCGGCCCGGTCAGCTCGCGCCGCATCTTCTTCGCGCGTTCGAGCAACTCGCCGTCCCGCATCGACTCCCCCTCTCCCAACCCTCTCCCCTGAAGGGGAGAGGGCTATGTGCCGCGTCGCCGGCTAAGCCCCGGGCGCGATGACAGTCGGCAATGGGTTTGCGCGCATTCCCCTTCGATTGCGCAGCCGGTACTTGCTCTGATACTCGCGCCTCTGCTTTGCGACTTCATACAGGACGATGCCCGAGCTGGTGCCGAGGTTGAGGCTTTCGATCATGCCGAACATCGGAATGCTAACGCACATCTCGCTTCTCTCGACGGCACGATCGCTGATGCCGCTCGCCTCGCTACCGAACCAGACGGCGAGCTTGGAGTGAATGGTAAAGTCGCCCTCGTGAAGGAAGATGCAGGCCTTTCCCTTCACGTGCGGCGACGTGACGATCGATTTGAAGTTCATTTTTTCAAGGTGATCGAAACAGTCATCGGTGCTGTCGAACCGCTTCACGAAAGTCCATTTCACCGCGGAAACAGAGGTCTTCGAAACGCCTTTCCGCTCGCGCAAATCCTGCCAGTCGTCAGGGAGAGCATGGCGTGGATCGACGACATAGACCTTCTCGACGCCCAAGGCGTTCACGTTCCGGATTACCGTTCCGATGTTCTTGATGTCGGTCGGGTTCTCAAGCACCGCGATCAAATTCTTGCACCGAAATGGTTTGATCTCCTCGGCGCGTCTGCGGACGGATTTCTTCGATCCGCTTTTCTCCTCGGTGGATTCGTCCAATATTCTCACTCCACACTCACAAAGCTATCCAGCACGCGCTTTCGCCCCGAGTGCTCGAAGTCGATCTCCAGCTTGTTGCCTTCGATCTCGGCGACGGTGCCGTAGCCGAACTTGCTGTGGAAGACGCGCTGGCCGATGGCGATGTCGGCACGGCCGGGGTTGCCGAGGCTGACGGCGCTGGCGCGGGATTCTCTCGGCGCTGACGCGCCGAGACCCCTCACCCCGCTCGCCCTTGGCGAGTCGCCCTCTCCCACAAGGGGAGAGGGTTTTGCCTTGGAGCGAAACTCAGCCGTGGACTCCGCGACGCGATCGGCGAAGCTGATGTAGCCGCGCTCGGCGGCGGCGCGTTGCCAGCCAGGGCCTCTCCCGGTGCCGCGGGCGACGTCGGCGAAGGGGTCGGACCGCTCGGACCAGTTGGCGCGCCATAGGGACTCGCCGCCGGTCATCGTCGTTTCCTCCTCGGTGTTCGCCGCCGGAAGCTCGGCGACGAAGCGGCTCGGGATGCTGCTGGTCCACTGGCCGTAGATGCGGCGATTGGCGGCGTGGAGGATGACGCAGCGGCGGCGGGCGCGGGTGATCGCGACATAAGCGAGGCGGCGCTCCTCCTCGAGCGCGGCGTTGCCGCCCTCGTCCAGCGCGCGCTGCGAGGGGAAGACGCCTTCCTCCCAGCCGGCGAGGAAGATGGTGCCGAACTCCAGCCCCTTGGCGGCGTGGATGGTCATGATCGTGACCTTGTCCGCCTCGCGGTCGGCGTCATTGTCCATGACGAGGCTGACATGCTCGAGGAAGGCGCCGAGTGTCTCATACTCCTCCATCGCGCGGGCGAGCTCGGCGAGGTTTTCGAGGCGGCCGGCGCTCTCGGCGGAGCGATCGGCCTGGAGGGCGGCGGTGTAGCCGGATTCGTCGAGGACGAGGCGGGCGAGATCGGGGTGGGAGAGGGGCTTAGCGCCGCTCGCCCCTCCACCGCGCTCCGCGCGGTCCCCCTCCCCATCGCTTTGCGACAGGGAGGATAAGAGCGACCGCCACCTTGCGAAATCGGCAACAAGGTTGCCGAGCGATTTGCGGGCGGCGCCGGTGAGCTCGTCGGTGTCGAGGATGCGGGCGGCGGCGAGGCTCAGCGGAATCTGCTCGGCGCGGGCGAGCAAATGGAGCTTCGCCACCGCCTTGTCGCCGAGACCTCTTTTGGGGACGTTGACGATCCGCTCGAAGGCCAGGTCGTCGGCCGGCTGGGCGATGACCCGCAGATAAGCGAGGGCGTCGCGGATCTCGGCGCGCTCGTAGAAACGGAAGCCGCCGACGATGCGGTAGGGCAGGCCGATGGCGATGAAGCGGTCCTCGAACTCGCGGGTCTGGAACTGGGCGCGGACGAGGATGGCGGCGTCGTCGAGGCGCCCCGGTTTTCCATTGGCGCCGCGAAGCTGGAGCGTCTCCAGCTCCTCGCCGACGCGGCGGGCCTCCTCCGGCCCGTCCCAGACGCCGATCACCTGCACCTTCGGCCCTTCGCCGCCCTCGTCGTCCTTGACCTCGGTCCAGAGCGTCTTGCCGAGGCGGCCGGCATTCTGGGCGATCAGGCCGGAGGCGGCGGCGAGGATGTGCGGGGTGGAGCGGTAATTCTGCTCCAGCCGGATGATCTTCGCGCCGGGAAAGTCGGTCTCGAAACGCAGGATGTTCGAGACTTCTGCTCCTCTCCACGAATAGATCGACTGGTCGTCGTCGCCGACGCAGCAGATGTTCCGGTGGCCCTGGGCGAGCAGGCGGAGCCACAGATACTGGCTCTGGTTGGTGTCCTGATATTCGTCGACGAGGATATATTTGAAGCGCTGCTGGAAGAGCTCGAGCACGTCGCGGTGCGTCTTCAGGATGACCAGCATGTGCAGCAGCAGATCGCCGAAATCGCAGGCGTTGAGGTCGCGCAGGCGCGCCTGATAGAGGGCGTAAAGCTTCGCGCCCTTGCCGTTGGCGAAGGCCTCCGCCTCGCCGGCATCGACCTGGTCCGGGGCGAGGCCCTTGTTCTTCCAGCGGTCGATCATCCCGCCGAGCAGCCGCGCGGGCCAGCGTTTCTCGTCGATATCGGCGGCAAGGATCAGCTGCTTGAGCAGGCGGAGCTGGTCGTCCGTGTCGAGGATGGTGAAATTGGATTTCAGCCCGACCAATTCGGCATGGCGGCGGAGCATCTTCGCGCCGATCGAGTGGAAGGTGCCGAGCCATGGCATGCCCTCCACCGCCTCGCCGACGATGCGGCCGACGCGTTCCTTCATCTCGCGCGCCGCCTTGTTGGTGAAGGTGACGGCGAGCAACTCGGACGGCCAGGCGCGGCGGGTGTAGAGGAGGTGGGCGAGGCGCGCGGTGAGCGCCGCCGTCTTGCCGGTGCCGGCGCCGGCGAGGACGAGCACCGGGCCCTCGGTTGTGAGCACCGCCTCGCGCTGCGGCGGGTTGAGGCCGGCGAGGTAGGGCGGTTCCGGAGCGGTTGCGACAGGCTGACTCACCCGCGAACAGCTAGGGAACGCGGGGGCTCAGGGCAAGCTGGCTGAAGGGCTTAGCTCTGGTCGTCGACCGGGGCGCCGGGGCCGTTGGACTTGATCGAATCGATCGCGTTCTGGGCGCCGGCCTTGGACGAATAGCCCTCGGTCCAGAAGATCGATTCCGAATTGTAGCTGAAATAGGCGCGGTACTCGCCCTTGGCGTCCTTCTTGATGATGAACTTGTGGGCCATCGAATCCTCCTTCGTTTCGGGGGCGAGCCTAACATGGGTCAGGCGCGCTTCAAGCCTCCGCGAGGGTGAGCAAAATGACATGTGCCTTGCCGAAGCGTCGCTCCGCCGCAGGCTTGAGCAGCGGGGAGATGGCGAGGCTCTCGTTGGCGTTCGTTTCGATGCTGAGCCAGCCGCCGGGGGCGAGCCAGCCGCCCTGGCCGATCCGATCGAGCAGCATCTGGGCGAGCGGCGTCGCATAAGGCGGGTCGGCGAGGATCAGGTCGGCGGGCGGGCTGGGCGGCAGCGCGTGCTCGACCGGCTGGACGCGGATCTCGGCGCGATCTGCCGCGCCCAGCTTCGCGATATTCTGCTTCAGAACCTCGGCGGCGGCGCGATCCTTCTCGACGAACAGGCAATGCGCCGCCCCACGTGACAGCGCCTCCAGCCCGAGTGCGCCTGAACCGGCGAACAGGTCGGCGACCCGCAGGCCCTCGAACGAGCCGAGGCGGCTGGCGAGCATCGAGAACAGCCCTTCGCGGGCGCGGTCGCTGGTCGGGCGGGTGGCGAGGCCGGGCGGCACAAGCAGCGGCCGGCCGCGCCACTGGCCGGCGAGGATCCTCACTCTTTAATCCTCCCTGCGCCGCAGGCGTGGGGAGGGGGACCGCGCGGAGCGAGGTGGAGGGGCTTTGCGGGACTGGGTGGCCCCTCCACCATGCTTCGCATGGTCCCCCTCCCCATCGCTTCGCGACAGGGAGGATAGCGATTTCCGGAACGCGGCGACATCCTGCCGCCGCACCTCGTCGACCGTGCCGGCGGGGAGGTCGGCGAGGGGGAAGGGGCCGTAGGCGGTGCGGATCAGGCGGGAGACCTGCAGGCCGAGATGCTCGAGCACCCGGCGGACCTCGCGGTTCTTGCCCTCGCGGAGGCGCATCTCGACCCAGGCGTTGCGGCCGGTGCGGCGCTCCAGATTGGCGTCGATCGGGCCGTAGCGGATGCCGTCGATCTCGATCCCCTGGATCAATTGCTCAAGCCGCTCCTGCGAGATGTCGCCGAACACGCGCGCCCGATAGGCGCGCTCGACACCGGTGGCGGGCAGCTCGAGCTGGCGCTTGAGCTCGCCGTCGGTGGTGAGGAGGAGCAGGCCCTCGGTGTTGAGGTCGAGCCGGCCGACCGGCATCACGCGCGGCAGGCCCTTAGGCAGCCGGTCGTAGATGGTCGGGCGGCCCTTGGGGTCGCGCTCGGTGGTGAGCAGGCCGGCGGGCTTGTGGTAGCGGAACAGGCGGGCCGGCTCGGGCGCGCGGACCGCCTTGCTGTCGACGGTGACGCCGGCCAGCGAGACGAGCAGGGTGGCGGGCGTCGTCACCAGCTCGCCATGGATCGCGATCCGGCCTTCCGCGATCATCCGCTCGACTTCGCGGCGCGAGGCGATGCCGGCGCGG
>NZ_JBQTIN010000082.1:0-4943 GCF_052388015.1 Sphingosinicella sp. | reverse complement strand
CGAGGATTCCCGCCGCCTCACCCACCGGCTGCGAAATGCCGCGATCGGCCAGATAGCCGTCCCAGGCGGCGTGCAGATTGGTCGGGATGATCCCGTAGGCGATACGCACCCGATTGCCGCCGAGGTCATTATGGTCGCCGGCATGCATCGGCTGGTGCAGGTCGCCCATGAAGTGGAGCAGGAAGTTCAGCGCCATGATCCGCTCGCGGACAGGAATGCGGCGGTCGGCGAGGATGCGGACGTTGCGTTCGATCTGGGCCGAGACGCAATTGCCGTCGCGGCACGCCGCCGGCAGTTCGAAAGGCCGGCAGATATCGACGTTTTGATAATGCCAGGGCCGGCTGTAGATGAACCGCTCTCCCTGCGTCAGCGCGCAATCGGGCCAATAGGCCGCGGTCTCCATCGTGCCCGCCCGGCAGGCCGGCGTTTCCAGCAGCCGTGACTGGGCCAGCAGCCGGCGCAGCTCGGCCCGGGTGCGCGGGTTCGCCTCCAGCCAGGCGATCCGCGCCACCGTGCCATGGCCATATTGCCACCAGGCCGCGGCCGGCGAGGGGAGCAACACGGCAAGCGCGAGCAGCGCTGCTGCCATCATCGAGCGCAACGCTCTCCTCCTTCGTCTCCGTAGATGGCGACCGTCCGGCTCCCGGCGGACGCCGTGCCGCGATACATTCCGGGGGTGTTGAAGCTGAACGCGCCGCTGCCGTCAGGCGCGACGACGATCACCCCGCCGGTGCCGCCGAGCGCCTTCACCTCGGCCATCACCGCGTCGGCCGCGGCCTGCGCGCTCTCGCCGCCATATTTCATCCGCGCAGCGATCTCGTGCGCGACGCCGATGCGCAGGAAATATTCGCCCGCGCCGGTGCTGGAAACGGCGCAGGCCCGGTCGTCGGCGAAGCAGCCGGCGCCGATGATCGGCGAATCGCCGATCCGCCCCCAGCGCTTGCCGGTCAGCCCCCCGGTCGAGGTCGCGGCGGCGACATGGCCGGCGGCATCGACGGCGACGGCGCCGACCGTGCCATATTTGAGGTGGACGTCGAACTGCTCGGATTCGGGCCGGCCGCGCAGCTCGTCGAGCTGGCGGCGGCGCTCGGCGATCTCGAAATAGCCGGGTTCCTCCTGCGGCAGGCCTTCGTCGCGGGAGAATCGGTCCGCGCCCTCGCGGCTGAGGAAGACGTGCGGGCTGTCCGCCATGACCGCGCGGGCAAGGCTGATCGGGTTGCGGGTGGCGGTGACGCCGCTCACCGCGCCGGCGTTGCGGTCGCGCCCGTCCATGATCGCCGCGTCCATCTCGATCCGGCCTTCATAGGTGAAGACCGAGCCGCGGCCGGCGTTGAAATGGGGATCGTCCTCCAGCACCTTGACCGCCGCCTCGACCGCATCGAGCGCCGTGCCGCCGCCGGCCAGGATCGTTTCTCCCGCCCCCAGCGCCCGGCCGAGCGCGGCGCGAATCTCCGCCTCGTCGGCCTCGGCAATCCTGCCCCGCTCCATCCGCCCCGAGCCGCCGTGGATGACGAGCCGCCAGGGCGCGGACGATGATGGTGGAGAAGCGGCCATGCGCCGCCTGTAGAGGCGCCGCGCCCCGTCCTCAACCGCCGCTGCCCGATTCCGCTTGCGTTCGGCAAATCATATAAATATGATATCATTATTCTTGGGAGGGTATGATGACCGAATCGACTGCCAACGACGCCGGCCTGACGGTGAGCCGCGAGAGCGCGGCCGCGACTGCGAGCGGCTATCTGATGCTGCTGGTCCTGCTGCTTTCGATGGTCGCGATCGGCTGGGGCATCGCCGAGGCGGCGGCGGGTCGCGGCGCCATGGCGGCGCTCGGGATTGCCGGCGGCTCCTTCGTCTTCCTGTTCGTGCTGTGCGGGTTCTACATGCTGCAGCCGAACCAGGCGGCGGCGATCACTCTGTTCGGTTCCTATCGCGGCACCGACCGGACGAGCGGGCTTCGCTGGGTGCTGCCCTGGATGATCCGCAAGAAGGTCTCGGTCCGCGCCAACAACATGATTTCCGAGCGGCTGAAGGTGAACGACGCGCGCGGCAATCCGATCGAGATCGCGGCGCAGGTCGTCTGGCGCGTCACCGACACGGCCCAGGCCCTGTTCGACATCGACGACTACAAGGCGTTCGTGATCGTCCAGACCGAGGCGGCGGTGCGCACGATCGGCTCGCGCTACGTCTATGACGATCTTGAGCATCCCGAAGAGGTCACCCTGCGCGGCAGCCACGAGGTGGTGAATACCGAGCTCCGGCTGGAGCTGATCGAGCGGTTGAAGATCGCCGGCATCATTGTCGACGAATGCGGCCTGACCCATCTCGCTTATGCACAGGAGATCGCCGGCGCGATGCTCCGCCGGCAGCAGGCGCAGGCGGTGGTCGCGGCGCGCGCGACCCTGGTGGCCGGCGCGGTCGGCATGGTCGAGATGGCGCTCGACTCCCTGAGCGAAAAGGGCGTCGTCGAGCTGGACGACGAGCGCCGCGCGACGATGGTCTCGAACCTGATGGTGGTGCTGTGCGGCGAGCGCGAGGCGCAGCCGGTGGTGAACGCCGGCACCCTCTATCAGTAAGGGATGGCCGGGTGCCCGACGCAAAGAAGGCCTATCCGCTGCGCGTCGAGCCCGCTCTCTGGGCGGCGCTCGAACGCTGCGCGGCGGCCGACTTCCGGTCGGTGAACGCCCAGATCGAGGTCCTGCTGCGCGAGGCTCTGGCGCGGCGCGGCGTGAAGGTCGCGCCGCCCGAGCAGCGCCCGCGCGGCCGGCCGAAGAAGGAGGATCGATAAAAGATGCCCATGGGATTGCCCAGCGAAGCCGCTGGGCCGCTTTTCCTGTCGGCGGTCCTGTTGGCCGCCTTCCTCATCGTCTGGTGGCGCGGCGCGCGGGGGATCGACGCAGGCGCGGCAATGCCCGCCGCTTTGCTCGCTCTCGGCTTGCAGTCGCTGCATGTCGCGGAAGAGTTCAGCACCGGCTTCCAGCACCGAATGCCGGCTTTGTGGGGCCTCCCCGCCTGGTCGGACGGTTTTTTCGTCAGCGTCAACCTGGCCGCGATCGCGCTCTGGTGCGCGGCTTTGGCCCGGCTTGCCAAGGGACGCGCCGGCCTGCCCGCGCTTACGCTGCTCTGGTTTCTTGGCCTGGCGTCGATCGGCAATTCGATCTGGCACCCGCTTCTCGCTTTGGCGACAAGCGGCTATTTTCCGGGACTGGCGACGGCACTGGCGATGCCGATCACGGGTGCGTTGCTGTTGCGGGCATTGATGAGGCCGCCCGCGCCGGGCCGCTGATCTTGCCAAGCCGGTGCATGCGCTGCACGGTCGGCCAGGGAGCGCGCGATGAACATCAGCAGACGATCGGTTCTGGCAGGCGGGGCGGCGGCCGCGGCGCTATCGGCCCTCGGCCCGTTCGCCGCTTTCGCGCAGGAGACGGCAACGGGCCTCAGGCCGATGACCGGCGACGTCGTGCCGATCGGCCGCGACGAATATCTCGCCCGTATCGCCCGCGCGCGGGATCTGATGGGCCGGCATGGCCTCGCCGCTTTGCTGATAGAGCCCGGCTCGTCGATGACCTATTTCTGCGGCGTCCAATGGTGGCGGAGCGAGCGGCTGACGGCGCTCGTCATCCCGCGCGAGGGCGAACCCTGCGTCGTCACGCCGGAGTTCGAGGAGCCGTCGGTCCGCGAAAGCCTCAAAGTCCCGGCCGAGGTCCGGATCTGGAACGAGCACCAGAATCCGCACGAGCGGGTGGCCGGTATCCTTCGCGACCGCCGCGCGACCGGCCCGGTCGGGATCGAGGAGACGGTGCGGTATTTCGCCGTCGACGGGCTGAGGCGGGCGATGCCGAGTGTCGAGATCAGGCCCGCCGATCCGGTCGTGCGCGGTTGCCGGATGATCAAGACGGCGCACGAGCTGGCGCTGATGCGGAAGGCGTCGGACATCACCATCGCCGCCTATCGCCACATCGCGCCGCGCATCCGGGCGGGGATGAATCCGGCGCAGATCGAGGCGATGTACGTCGCCGCGGCGACCGCTCTGGGCGGGCGCGGCGCCGGCGGGCTGATCCTGCTCGGCGAGGCGAGCGCCTATCCGCACGGCTCCGGCCAGCCGCAGGCGGTGCGCGAAGGCGAGGTCGTGCTGCTCGACAGCGGCTGCAACGTCGAAGGCTATGCGTCGGACATCTCGCGCACCTTCGTCTTCGGCGCGCCGACCGCGGCCCAGCGCCGGGTCTGGGAGCAGGTCCATGAGGGCCAGCGGATCGCCATGCGCGCCGCCCAGATCGGCCGGCCGGCGGGCAGCGTCGACGACGCGGTGCGCGCCCAATATGAGCGCTGGGGCTACGGCCCGGGCTACCGCCTGCCCGGAACACCGCACCGCACCGGCCACGGCATCGGCATGGACGGGCACGAGCCGGTCAACCTCGTCCATGGCGAGACGACGCCGCTCGCCGCCGGCATGTGCTTCTCGAACGAGCCCGGCATCTACATCCCCGGCCAGTTCGGTATCCGGCTGGAGGATTGTTTCTATATGACCACCGAAGGGCCGCGCTGGTTCTCGACCCCGCCGCCCTCGATCGACCGGCCCTTCGACTAGCACACAGAGGCTCAATATGCCCCCTCTCCCCGGCGGGGAGAGGGATGGGGTGAGGGGGTTCGGCGGTCGAGAATAATCTCCAAGGTCCGACACCCTCACCCAACCCTCTCCCTCAAGGGAGAGGGCTAAGCAGTTATAGCCTCATCATCCCGCGCTGGGGCTCGCGCGTGCCGACGCTCTCTGCCGTGAGCGGCGCCCCGGCATCGAGCAGCGCCTGGCGCCGGCCGGCCGGATTGGTCGACATCTGCGCCTTCTCGAACTTGTAGAAGCGATCGATGCAGTCATGGCCGAGCGCGCGCGCGACCCAGCCGGCGGTTCGCGGCCAGCGCCCGGCGTCGATCTCGAACCGCGCATAGGCGGC
>NZ_JBQTIN010000081.1:0-6854 GCF_052388015.1 Sphingosinicella sp. | reverse complement strand
AAAAAATGAGAGCCGACATTGCTGCCGGCTCCCACTTCGCCCGATCCAGATCCCGCGCCGGTGAGGGCTTGGGCCTGTCCGGGAGAGGTTCCGGCCGAGGCCTTTCGGCCCCGGTCGGTCCCTTGGGTTCCTTCCAAAGCCCGAAGGCTCCTTCCGGTTCCCTAGCCGGATGTTCGTCGAGCCATTGCTGCCTCTCCGCACAACCAGCAAGGTCCACATCGAAACAAGTTCCGATGCTTTCCCTTCGCGGCTCCGTCGATCCGAAGATCCCGGTCTTCCGCCGGACACATCCAGAAAAGTGGGTTCGGCTTGCGCCTCGCGCTTCTTCCTGGTTCCGCCCGTTCCGCCCGCTTCCGCCTGCTTCGACCCTTGCGAATCTCCGCCGCTTCAGCGGTGGTCGCCACCTCGTCAGATCGTTCGTTGCCTCCCGATCATTCCGCAGCTGGCGAGTGACCAAGCTGGACCCGGTTCCCGATTCGCGCCAAGGGGTTTCTGCGGCGCACAGCCTGTGGATAACGGGGATATCGTGGATAAGCGCGAAAGTGCGTCGCCGGCCATCCTGCGCGACTTTGTGTGGCAAGCGCGATTTTGATAAGGGCAAAGGGCAGGATTTGCAGGAGTATCGACCATGCGTCTGACCGGTTCGGCCCTCGTCGGGCTGTTCATTCTCGGCTCCGTCGGCGTCGCCGCGGGCCAGAGCGGCGGCACCAGCGGACAGCAGGCCACGACCAAGAATGGCGAGCAGCTGATCTGCCGCCGCATTCAGGAGACCGGCTCGCTCGGGCGCGGCCGGCGCCAGTGCTACACCCGCGCCGAGTGGGACCGCATCGCCCAGGCGCAACGCGAGAACAGCCCCGGCATGACCGCCATGTCAGGTTCGACCAGCGGCAACTAGGCCTGGCCCCGCGTCAATAATCCTCGCGCTCGGGCTCGTCCCGGATTTCCCAGCTGTGGTTCTCGACAATGTCCGCCTGGAAGGGTTCGCCATCCTCATCGCGCGCCGGCGCGAAGCGGAAGCGGCGTTGAATGAGATCGCAGGTATGGGTGTCGAGCTCGCGGTAGCCGCTTGAGCGGGTGATCCGGCAATTGACGACGCGCCCGTTGACCCCGACGCTGTAGCGCACGCCGACCGTCCCCTGCATGCCCTGTTCCCATGCCCAAGACGGGATTTCGGTGATGCGTCCGCTGATATGGCGGGGCGGAGTCGCCCGGCCGAAGCCTCGGCCGCCGCCACCCCCGCCGCCGTCGCCGCCATAACCGCTGCCGCGGCCCACGCCGAAACCGCCTGCGCCTGTTCCTGGGCCACGGACCGGCGCCGCGCCGGCGGAAGGATCGCTGCCCTGACCGGCAATGGGAGCGGCGGCGATCGGCGGCGGCACCGGCATCGGGATGAGCGGCGTCGGCGCGACCACCGGCGTCGGCTCGGAGCGCAGATTGGGCGGCGCTGCCGCGCCCTCGCGATCCGGCGCGGCGCGCCGGCGCTCGGCGGTCTCGCGCGAAACCGGCGGCGGCGGTGGAATGGAAATGGCGGCTTCCTGCGGCGGCGCGACCGCAAACGCCTCCAGCACCTGCTCAGCGGCGCGCGGCAAGGGCGCGCCGAGGCCCCAGAGCAAGCCAAGACCGAGCAGGACGTGAACCGCAAACGTCGCCGCCGCGCCGCCGAGGCGCTCGCCGCGCGCGTCCGCGCCACCGTCCCAGGCCCTGATCATCGGGGCACCATGCAGGATCGCGGGTGAACGGAGGCTTGCCGGTCGCCGGCAGCGGCGCAGGCGAATCCCGCGCCGCGCTCCGCCTTGCTAGGCGCCCGGCAGCCGGACGTTCTGCTCGGCGGCGCACTGGCGCATGGCGTCCGCGCGGCTGCCGCCGGCCATCGCCCGATCGACGGCACAGCCGCAGAGCCGCGCCACATCGGTGCCGCCGGGAAGGGCGGTCGTGGCCTCTATGGTGCAATCGTTCAGCATCTCCTCGCGGCTTCCGCCGCCCGCGGCCATACCGTTGCCGGGGCCGGCCGCGTCGCTCTCGCCGCCCGGCAGCACCATGTTGCCCGGCATCGCCGGCGTCGCGGGCGCTGCGGCGTTGGCCGGGGCGGCGGCATTGCCGCTGCCGTTGTTGAGCGTGACGTTGCCGCTGCAGCCGGCGAGCAATGTGGCCGTGATGCCGACCAGAACCATGCGCATAGATCATCCCCTGTCAGGCGGGACGATTCCCCGCGCGCTAGATAAGGGCAGCGCCTGGCGCGGATGTAAAGAGGGGTCGGCTCAATCCTCGCCGGCCTGTTCCGACAGGCCCATGAACCTGCGCGCCGCCTCGCGATCGCCCTCGTCCTTGAACGCCACGTCGAGAGCCGGCGCGCCGCCGAGGATGTGCAGCAGGGCCCAGAGCGCGAAGCGGCGGGCCCGGTCCTGTTCGAGGCCGAGATCGACCTGCATGTGCTCGATGCCGGCGGCGAGCACCTGGGGCGGGACGGCGGCGAGATCGGTCGTCCCAAAATAGCGGAAGAGCTGGTCGTCGAGGTTCATGCTGTCGCCACCCTATCGTCATTCCAGCGAAAGCTGGAATCCATAAGGCCTTCGTGTCACCTAGGCCGCTTGGACCCCGGCCTTCGCCGGGGTGACGGGGAGGAGGATGGCCGGCGAAACGATCCTCGTCATCGACGAAGGGACGACCAGCACCCGGGCGATGCTGTTCGCGGCCGACGGCGCGTGCGTCGGCAGCGCCGGGCGCGAACTGGCCCAGCATTATCCGCGGCCCGGCTGGGTCGAGCATGATCCGGAGGAGGTCTGGGCCGCGACGCTCGCTTGCGCGCGGGAGATGATCACGGCGGCCGGCGGGGCGGAGCGAATCGCCGGCATCGGCATCACCAACCAGCGCGAGACGATCGTCTTCTGGAGCCGGAAGACCGGCCGGGCGCTCGCGCCCGCGATCGTCTGGCAGGACCGGCGCACCGCCGATCTCTGCGCGCGGCTCAGGGACGCGGGGCACGAGGCGGCGGTGCAGACGAAGACCGGCCTGCTGCTCGACCCCTATTTCTCGGCGAGCAAGGTCGCCTGGGCGCTGGCCGAATGGCCGCAGCTGGCCGAAGCGGGCGACGACCTTTGCGTCGGCACGATCGAAAGCTGGCTGGTCTTCCGGCTGACCGGCGGCATGCATGTCACCGACGCGACCAACGCCTCGCGCACTGCCTTGATGGACATCCATGCCGGCGCCTGGGACGACGCGTTGCTCGCACTGTTCGGCGTGCCGCGCGCGGCGCTGCCTCAGATCGTCGATTGCGCGGGACGCTTTGGCGACACCGGCCTGTTCGGCGCGCCGATCCCGATCTGCGGCATGGCCGGCGATCAGCAGGCTGCGACGATCGGCCAGGCCTGCTTCGCGCCCGGCGCCACCAAGTCGACTTACGGCACCGGCGCCTTCGTGCTGACCAATACCGGCGACGGGGCGCCGCTGTCGCGCCACCGCCTACTGACGACGATCGGCTGGCAGCTCGATGGACGGCGCAGCTATGCGCTCGAAGGATCGGTGTTCGTCGCCGGCAGCCTGATCAAATGGCTGCGCGACGCGCTCGGCCTGGTCGCCACCGCGGCCGAGACGGAGGCGCTGGCGCGATCGGTGGCGGACAATGGAGGCGTTACATTGGTGCCGGCGCATGTCGGCCTCGGCGCGCCTCACTGGCGGCCGGACGCGCGCGGCGCGCTGACCGGGCTGACCTTCGGCGCGGGCAGGGCGCATATTGTCCGCGCCGCGCTGGAGGCGATGGCGCACCAGACGCACGACCTGATGACCGCTTTCGCCGCCGACGGCGCGACCTGGGAAAGCCTCAGGATCGACGGCGGCATGGCCGCGAACGACTGGGTCGCGCAGGACCTCGCCGACATGCTCGACCTGCCGGTGGAGCGCCCGGCTTTCGTCGAGACGACCGCGCTCGGTGCGGCGATGCTGGCCGGAATCGGCTGCGGGATGTTCGGATCGCTCGAGGAAGCGGCGGCGATGCGCGGCGCGGTCGAAACCTTTGCGCCGGCGATGGAGAGCGCGACGCGCGATGCGCGGCTTGCGGCGTGGCGCAAGGCGGTGACCGGAGTGCTCGCCTAAGCCGCCGGCGGCGTCCAGCTGTCGTCGATCATCCTGATGATGCCGGAAAAGTCCTTGTGCCCGCCGCCCAGCGCTTCGGCGAAGCGGGCGTAGAGAGCCTCGGCTTCGGCCCCCATCGGCGTGTAGGCGTCGACGCTCTGCGCCGCCTCCAGCGCGAGGCGGAGGTCCTTCAGCATCAACGCGGCCGCGAACCCGCCTTCATAGTCGCGATCGGCCGGCGTCTCCGGGCCGACGCCGGGGACGGGGCAATAGCTGGTCATCGACCAGCTCTGGCCCGAGGCCTTGGACGAGATGTCGTAGAAGGTCCGCAAATCGAGGCCGAGCTTCTTCGCCATCGCGAAGGCCTCGCAGGTCGCGACCATCGTCGCGCCCAAGAGCATGTTGTTGCAGATCTTCGCCGCCTGGCCCGAGCCCGCCGCGCCGGCATGGATCACGGCCTTCCCCATCTGCGCGAGCAAGGGCTCGGCGCGGGCGAACGCTTCCTCGCTGCCGCCGACCATGAAGGTGAGCGTGCCGCCCTCGGCCGCGGCGATGCCGCCCGAGACCGGCGCGTCGACCATCGCGTAACCCGCCGCGCCCGCTTTCCCGATCTCGTCGCGCGCGGTGGCGACGTCGATCGTCGAGCAATCCATCAGGATGGCGCTGGCCGGCGCCTTGCCGATCACGCTGGTCTCATAGACCTGGCGGACATGCTTGCCGGCGGGGAGCATCGTGACCACGGCCTCGGCGTCGGCGACCGCCTCTTCGGCCGAAGCCGCCCGCGACGCGCCCCGCGCCTCGGCGCGAAGCAAAGCGTCTTCGGACAGGTCGAAGGCCCGCACCTCGTGCCCCGCCTTGGCGAGGTTCGCGGCCATCCCGCCGCCCATATTGCCCAGCCCGATGAAGGCGATGCGTGCCATGCCAAACCTCATGAGTCATTCCGGCGAAAGCCGGAACCTATGAACACCTAGGGGCGGGCTTTCCAACGGCGGAGTTCATGGGTTCCGGCTTTCGCCGGGATGACTCCGCTGCTTCTCCCGCTTTATCGTCCCTTCCAGTCCGCCGGCCGCTTCTCGACGAAGGCCTTCATCCCTTCCTTCTGGTCCTCGGTGCCGAACAGGCCGTGGAAAAGGCGGCGCTCGAAATTGATGCCCTGGGCGAGGCCATTCTCGAAAGCGGCGTTGACCATTTCCTTGTTCGCCATCGCGGCGATCGGGGACATGCCGGCGATCGTCTCGGCGACCTTCATCGCCTCGTCGATCAGCTCGGCGGCCGGGACGACCCTGGCGACGAGGCCGGAGCGCTCCGCTTCCTCGGCGCCCATCATCCGCCCGGTCAGGCACATCTCCATCGCCTTGGCCTTGCCGATCGCATGGGTCAGCCGCTGCGAGCCGCCCATGCCGGGCGTGACGCCGAGCTTGATCTCGGGCTGGCCGAACTTGGCATTGTCGGCGGCGATGATGAAATCGGCCATCATCGCGACTTCACAGCCGCCGCCCAGCGCATAGCCGGCGACCGCGGCGATCCAGGGCTTGCGAGTCGCGGTGACCTTCTCCCAGCCGGCGAAGAAGTTGGAGGAATACATCGAGGCGAAGCCCTGTGCCTCCATCTCCTTGATGTCGGCGCCGGCGGCGAAGGCCTTTTCCGAGCCGGTGAGAATGAGGCAACGCTGACTGTCGTCCGCGTCACAAGTGGCGAAGGCCTGGATCAGCTCGGCGAGCACCTGACTGTTCAGCGCGTTCAGCGCCTGCGGACGGTTGAGCGTGACGAGCGTCACCGCGCCGTGCTGCTCGACCAGGATGGTTTCGTAATCGCTCATCGCATCCTCACATAGCTGCCGGGGGCCGGCTCGATCTCGTTCTTCGGCTTTCTCGCCTTCACTTTGGCGCTCCCGTCGCGCGTCAGCCAGGCCTGCCATTCGGGCCACCACGAGCCTTCGTGACGGGTGGCGCCGTCCAGCCATTGCTCCGCGGTGTCGGGCATCGCCTCGTTGGCCCAATAGCCGTGTTTGTTGGCGCTCGGAGGGTTGATCACGCCGGCATTGTGGCCGGAGCCGCCGAGCAGGAATCGGGTCTCGCCGCCGAGCAATTTCGCGCCGTCATAGGTCGCCTGCCAGGCGGAAACATGGTCGTCCTTGAGCGAGATGACGAGGGCCGGCGTCTCCATCGCCAGAGCGCCGGGCTGGGTCAGTTCGTTGGCGACCAAGATGCGCTTTGTCCATTCGAGCAGGAAGGCCTTGGGAATGTGCGCGCCGTCGGCGAACCAGTGGAGAATGTCAGAGGGCGGTGCTTCCTTGTCGAGCAGATAGTGACTCACCACCGACGACCAGATCAGGTCGTTGGCGCGCACCACCGAGAAGAGCGCCTGCAGCTCGTGCGCGGCCATCACGCCCTTGGTCTCGAGATGCTTCTCCATCGCCTCGAGCTGGGCGGGCTCCTTGAACGTCGCCCATTGGCCCATATTCGAGAAATCGAACATCGAGCCGATCGTGGTCAGCGAGGCGATTCGACCGGGTTCAGCGCGGGCGGCCGCTATGGCGGCGAGCGTGCCGCCCATGCAGAAGCCGAACAGGTCGATCTCGCGCTCGCCGGTCGCCTCCTCGATCGCGTCCAGCGCGGCGGCGGCGCCGAGATCGAGGTAATCGTCGATCCCTTTGTCGCCGAGCTCCGGCCCCGGATTGACCCAGGAGATGACGAAGAGCGTATGCCCCTGCTCGACCAGCCAGCGGATCAGCGAGGAGCGGGGCTGGAGATCGAGCAGATAATATTTGTTCACCAGCGGCGGCA
>NZ_JBQTIN010000080.1:0-17438 GCF_052388015.1 Sphingosinicella sp. | reverse complement strand
CCGGATGGGCCGAGATAGGGCGGGCGATAATAGACGTCCGGATCGGCCTCGATCAGCATCGCCTGCTCGTCGAGGCCGCTGGTCTTCACATGGACGGCGGTGATCCCGTCATTGTGATGGTTGTGCGAGAAATAGGCGAAGAACTTGCCCTTCTCGATGTGGAAACCGGGCTCGCCATGGGAGAGCCGCTCCGCCGCCTCGGGCAAGGCGAGGCAGACCTCGCGCAGCCGCGCCAGAACGCCTTCCGGATCGGGGCTCATCGCGGCTCGCCGACCGGCGGGATGCCGAGCCGGGGAATTTCGATCGCCGGGCAGCGGTCCATGACCACCTTGAGGCCCGCCGCCTCGGCCAGCGCGGCCGCTTCCTCGTCGATCACGCCCAATTGCAGCCACACCGCCTTTGCTCCCGCCGCGATCGCCTCATCGACCGCTTCGCCGGCGGCCTGCGGGCGGCGGAAGATGTCGACCAGGTCAATCGGCTCGCCGATCTGGCTGAGCTCGCGCCAGACATATTCGCCATGGACATGTTCGCCGGTGATCTGCGGGTTCACCGGCAGGACGCGATAGCCGCGGCTCTGGAGGAAGGCCATGACCCGATGGCTCGGCCGGTCGAACCGGTCCGAGGCGCCGATCATCGCGATCGTGCGGGTGTTGGCGAGCAGCGCGTAAATGTCCTCGTCACGGGTGAGCGGCATGGGCGCCCTCCTTCAATTGCTCGAGCAGCCTAACGGCGAGGCCGCGAAAGATATCCGCCTCCTCGCCCTCGCCGGCGGCCGGCGGCCGGCCGGCGTCGGAGGCCTCGCGGATCGCGATTCGCAAGGGAATGCGGCCAAGGAACGGAATGCCCATCGTCCTGGCCGCCGCTTCCGCGCCGCCGGAGCCGAACGGATCGCTGTTCTCGCCGCAATGGGGGCAGGCATAGCCCGCCATGTTCTCGACGAGGCCGATCGGCTCGACGCCCATCTTGCGAAACATGTCGATCGCCCGCGTCGCGTCGATCAGCGACAGATCCTGCGGGGTCGAGACGATCACCGCGCCGGCCGGCTTCCATTTCTGGATCAGGGTCATCTGGACGTCGCCGGTGCCGGGCGGCAGATCGACGATCAGCAGCTCGCAATCGCCCCAGTCGCCTTCCATCAGGCTGGTGAGCGCGGAGGCTGTCATCGGCCCGCGCCAGGCGACGGCGGTGCCCGGCGCGATCAGCTGCCCCATCGAGAGCATGCGGACGCCATGCGCGGGCGTCGGCACGATCTTCTCGTCGATCAGCTCCGGCTTGCCGTGCTGGCCCATGATGTTCGGTTGCGACGGGCCGTAAATGTCGGCGTCAACGAGACCGACCTTTTTGCCCATCCGCGCCAGGGCGACGGCGAGATTGGCGGCCACGGTCGACTTGCCGACGCCGCCCTTGCCGCTGCCGACCGCGACGATCGCTCGCTCGGGCTTGTCCGCCGTCATCGCGACCCGCGTCTCGGTGACGCCCGGCATCGCGATCGTCGCGGCGCGGATGCGGCGCTCGGCGAGCGCGCGCTGCTCGGCGGAGAAGCCGGTCGCATCGAGAACGACCGTCGCCACTCCGTCTTTGATCCGGGCCAGCGTCACCCGGCCAGCGGCGACGAGGTCGCCCTGGCCGAGCGGGTCTTCGATTCCCGCCAGCGCGGCCTTGATCGGATCGGCGTCGTCGGTCATGGCGGGGCGATAGAGCGCGACGCAGCGCTTGGCACTGTTTTTCCGCGCAACGCTTCCTATAAAGGCTCGCATGAGACGGTTTTTCGGCTGGGTCCTCAGCGACAATCGCGGCGGGCCCTGGGGTTCCGGCGGTGACGAAGGCGGCGGCGACGGCGGCTCGGGCGGCGGACCGCGCAACCCGTGGGGCCAGGGGCCGCGTCGGCGGCGCCCCGGAAAGACCGGCGAGGTCACGTCGCTCGACGACTTCCTCAAGAAGAGCCGGGACCGTTTCGGCGGCCGGTTTCCGTTCGGCGGCGGCCGGCCTTACTGGCTTTACGGCCTGATCGCCTTCGCCTTGCTCTGGATCCTGTTCACCAGCATCCACCGGATCGGTCCGCAGGAGCGCGGCGTCGTGACGACGTTTGGCTATTATAGCGGCACGATGCAGCCCGGCATCGGCTTCTCCTGGCCCTCGCCGATCGGCCGGGTGCAGGTGATTGACGTCGAGAACATCCGCACCATCACCATCCCCGACAATAGCGGGTCGGAAAACCTGATCCTGACGGGCGATCAGAATGTGATCGATCTCGCCTATTCGGTTCGCTGGAACATCATTGAGCCGCGCCTGTTCGCGTTCCAGATCGCCGAGCCGGAGGGCACGATCCGCGAAGTGGCCGAGAGTGCGATGCGCGCGGTGGTGTCCCGCGTCTCGCTCGATGAGGCGATCGGCGCCGGCCGGGCCGAAATCGAGCAGAATGTCGAGCAGGCGATGCAGCAGATCCTGAACGATTATGGCTCCGGCATTCGCATCCAGGGCGTCGCGATCAGCCAGTCGGTGCCACCGGCGGCGGTCAACGAGGCCTTCCTGCAGGTCTCGGCCGCGCAGCAGCAGGCGCAGAGCGATCTCAACAACGCCCGCTCCTATGCGCTGCAGATCACCGCCCAGGCGCAGGGCAGCGCGGCGGCGTTCGAGAAGGTGCTGGCCGAATATCGCCTGGCGCCGGAAGTGACCCGGCGCCGCATGTATTACGAGACCATGGAGCGCATATTGTCGCGGGTCGATACGACGATCGTCGAGGCGCCGGGCGTGACGCCCTATCTGCCGCTGCCTGAATTGCGGCGCAATCCGCCCGCGGCCCAGCCGCAGCCGCAAGCGGGGCAACAGAGATGAGCCGCGCCCGCAACCCGATCGTCCTCGCCATTGGAGCGATCCTGCTCCTCGTTCTCCTTGGCAGCACCTTCGCGATCGTGCCGGAGACGCAGCAGGCGGTGATCGTCCGCTTCGGCGAGCCGCAGCGCGTCCTCAACCGCTACACGCCGGGCGAGACGTTCGGCCAGAGCGGCGCCGGGCTCGCGATCCGGATCCCGTTCCTCGAGCAGATCGTCTGGATCGACAAGCGCATCCTGTCGATCGATCTGGAGAACCAGCAGGTTCTCTCGACCGATCAGCTCCGCCTTCAGGTCGATGCCTACGCCCGCTACCGGATCGTCGATCCGCTGCAGATGTACCGGGCTGCGCGGACCGAGGAGAACGTCACCGCCCAGCTCCGACCGATCCTGGGCTCGGCGCTTCGCAACGAGCTCGGCCGGCGGCCCTTCGCCGCTTTGCTCAGCCCCGAGCGCGGCCAGATGATGGACAATATCCAGAACGCGCTCAACCGCGTCGCCCGCCAATATGGCGCCCAGATCGTCGACGTCAGGATCAAGCGCGCCGACCTGCCGGAGGGTACGCCGATCGACTCGGCTTATGAGCGCATGCGGACGGCGCGCGTCCAGGAAGCGCGCTCGATCCAGGCGCAGGGCCAGCGGCAGGCGCAGATCGTGCGCGCCGAAGCGGATGCCGAGGCAACCGCCACTTATGCCCGCGCGTTCAACCAGGATCCGGTCTTCTACGATTTCTATCGCGCCATGCAGTCCTACGAGACGAGCTTCACCGCGACCGGGACGGCGGAGAATCCGCGCGGCCGGACCAACATCATCCTGTCGCCGGAGAACGACTATCTCCGGCAGTTCAGGGGCAATCGCGGAGGCGGGCGATAGGCGTCATTCAATCAGGGTTCAGGCGCCGCGCCTAGCCTGAGACAGATGTAGCAGATCGGACCCAAGGGGCTCGGACAGGCCCGGCTGCGGCCGATGAAGGAGACGAGAAGCGTGCGTTACGTTTATGGAATTACGGCCGCGGTTCTGATCGGCGGCGCGGCTGCGACGCTGACCCTGAATCCGGTCGGCGCGCAGACCGCCCAGAACGATCCGGCAATGATCGCGGCGCCGCCGGGCGGCGCGCCGATGAGCTTCGCCGGGCTCGCCGAGCGGCTCCAGCCGGCGGTGGTGAACATCTCCACCCGTCAGAGCGTCCAGATCCAGCAGCGCCGCCTGCCGCCGGGATTCGAGGAGTTCTTCCAGCGATTCGGCCAGCAGCCGCCGAACCAGGGAGACGGCGGCGGCACGGTGACGCAGCGCGGCGGCTCGCTCGGCTCCGGCTTCATCATTTCGGCCGACGGCTATATCGTCACCAACAACCACGTCGTGGCACCGGCCCGCCCGGACGCGGTGGTCGAGCAGATCACCGTCACCCTCTCCGACCGGACGGAATATGAGGCGACGGTGGTCGGCCGCGACCAGACGTCCGACATCGCGGTGCTCCGCATCCAGCCGCGCGGCGCGCTGCCCTTCGTCCGCTTCGGCGATTCGACGCGCACCAGGGTCGGCGACTGGGTGGTCGCGATCGGCAATCCTTTCGGCCTTGGCGGCACGGTGACCGCCGGCATCGTCTCGGCGCTGCACCGCAATATCGGCGCCGGCGTCTACGATCGCTACATCCAGACCGACGCCTCGATCAATTCGGGCAATTCGGGCGGGCCGATGTTCGATCTCAACGGCAATGTGATCGGCATCAATACGGCTTTGATCTCGCCGACCGGCGGCAATGTCGGCATCGGCTTCGCCATTCCGGCCGAGCAGGTGCGGCCCGTCGTCGAGGCGCTGCAGCGCGGCCAGGCGGTCGCGCGCGGCTATATCGGCGTGTCGATGCAGGACGTCGACGAGGGTGTAGCCTCGGCGCTCGGCATCCCGCGCAACCAGGGCACCCTGATCCGCGCCGTCACGCCCGGCGGTCCGGCGGCGCGCGCCGGCATCCAGCAGGGCGACGTGATCGTCGGGGTCGCGGGCCAGCCGGTGACTCCGGATCAGACGCTCGCTTATCTGCTCTCGCAGCAGCGGGTCGGCGCGCGCGTGCCGGTCGAGTTCATCCGCGGCGGCCAGCGCCGGACGGTCCAGATCGAGGTCGCGCAGCGGCCGACCGACGAGGAGCTCGCACGGCAAAACGGCATCGAGCCGCCGGCCGGGCCAGGCGCCGACGACGCGAACAAGCCGGAGAACGAGCGCGAATCTGCCGGGCAGGTGTCGACCCGTGCGGGCCTCGGCCTGACGGTCCAGACGCTGACCCCGGCCCTTCTCGGTCAGCTCGGCATCCGCGATGCGACGGTGCGCGGCGTCGTGATCACCGCCGCCGATCCGAACAGCGACGCGGCGCAGAAGGGCCTGCGCGCCGGCGACATCATCCTGTCGGTCAACCAGGCGCCGACAGCGACGCCGGAAGCGGTCGCGGCGGCTGTCGAGGCCGCCCGCCGCGCCGGCCGGCGCACCGTGCTGCTTCAAATCCGCCGCGGCAACATACCGCCGCAGTTTATTGGTGTTGATCTCGCGGCTCGTTAAAGGGGTCGGGCTCATCGGCGTTGTCGGTGAGCTCGACCAGAACCTCTAATTACGCCCGGAGCGAACCCAGCATGAACACTGTTGGATAACGGGAATCCATACGCACCCTCCACCACACGCGCTTGGAGAATTGTTTCCCGGTGAAGGGGCTATCGCGGAAAGCAAATTTACGCTGCCGCAGGGAATCAAAGAGGCAGCTGACATAGATGTTAAACCAGCATACGCGACCAGCGCTATCATCTTCGTGAACATCATTTCCTCCAATGTTCAACTGGCCAAGCGATGGTAAAATCGTAAATGATACTGTGAACGTGTCAATCGATGTTGCTCCGGGTAAAGCAACTCAAATGCGTCGAACGGGGGGGAGCGGCATGGACGAAGCGGGCACCATCTTTCTGGGCCTCGGCGGCGGCGGGCCGCAGCGTTTGCGGCTGGACAAGGGCAACCGCCACGGCCTGATCGCCGGCGCCACCGGCACCGGCAAGACGGTAACGCTGCAGGGGCTGGCGGAGGGTTTCTCGGCCGCAGGCGTGCCGGTGTTCATGGCCGACGTGAAGGGCGATCTCGCTGGTATGGCGATGCCGGGATCGCCCAGCTCGCCGATCCACCAGAAGCTGGTCGACCGGGCGAAGGAGATCGGCCTCGCCGATTATTCCTATGCCGACAATCCGGTCGTGTTCTGGGACCTGTATGGCGAGCAGGGCCATCCGATCCGCACCACCGTCTCGGAAATGGGGCCGCTGCTGCTCGCACGGCTGATGGGGCTCAACGAGACGCAGGAGGGCGTGCTGTCGATCGCTTTCCGGCTCGCGGACGAGCAGGGCCTGCTGCTGCTCGATCTCGACGACCTTCAGGCGATGCTCGTTTATTGCGCCGAGCAGGCGGCGACACTCACCGCCCAATATGGCAATGTCAGCCGCGCGACGGTCGGCACGATCCAGCGCCAGCTGCTCCAGCTCGAAAGCCAGGGCGGCGGCCAGTTCTTCGGCGAGCCGGCGCTGGCGATCGCCGATTTCATGACCGTCGACGAGAACGGCCGCGGCACGGTCAGCATCCTCGCCGCCGACAAATTGATGCAGAGCCCGCGGCTCTACGCCACCTTCCTTTTGTGGCTGCTGTCCGAGCTGTTCGAGGAGCTGCCCGAGGTCGGCGATCTGCCGAAGCCCAAGCTCGTTTTCTTCTTCGACGAGGCGCATTTGCTGTTCGACGATGCGCCCAAGGGCCTCCTCGAGAAGGTCGAGCAGGTCGTCCGGCTCGTTCGCTCGAAGGGCGTCGGCATCTTCTTCATCACCCAGAACCCGATCGATATCCCGGAGGAGGTGGCCGGGCAGCTCGGCAACCGCGTCCAGCATGCGCTGCGTGCCTACACGCCGAAGGACGAGCGCGCGATCCGCGCCGCCGCCGACACGTTCCGCACCAACCCCAATGTCGACGTCGCGACCGCGATCACGGAGCTTCGCACCGGCGAGGCGCTCGTCTCGGTGCTCGACGAGAAGGGTGCGCCGACGCCGGTCGAGCGGACGCTGATCCGGCCGCCGCGCTCGCGGGTCGGGCCGCTGACCGCCGAGGAGCGGACGATCATCCGCTCGACCTCGGCGATCGGGACGAAATATGACACGGCGATCGATCGCGAGAGCGCCGAGGAAATCCTGACCGGCCGGGCGCAGGCGGCGGCGAATGCCGCGGCGCAGGCGCAAGCGCAGGCCGACGCGGCCAAGGCGCAGCAGGAGGCGGAGCGCGAGCGCATCCGCGCCCAGCGCGAGCAGGCGCGGCAGGAGCGCGAGGCGCGCCGCAATCCCGGCATGGTCGAGGACATCACCCGCCAGCTCGGCCGCTCGGTCCAGCGCGGTCTGGTCAACCGCGTCGCCGGCCAGCTGGTGCGCGGCATTCTCGGCGGCCTGTTCCGGGGGCGCTAGCGGCGCTTGCCGACGATCGGCGCCGCGTCTAGCCTTCGCCCCGATCGGGCGCACGGGCACGCCGGCTGACGGGAGATTTTCAGATGGCCAGCATGCCTCATGCGCCGATGACTCCGGCCGCAGCGACAATGCGCGAATTCACCCTGCGCGGCGTCCTGCTCGGCGCGGTCCTCACCCTCCTGTTCACCGCCGCCAACGTCTATCTCGGCCTGCGCGTCGGCATCACCTTCGCGACCTCGATCCCGGCCGCGGTGATCTCGATGGCGGTGCTCCGCTTCTTCTCGAATTCGAACATCCTCGAGAACAATATCGTCCAGACGATCGCCAGCGCCGCGGGGACGCTCGCCGCGATCATTTTCGTCCTGCCAGGCCTGGTGATGATCGGCTGGTGGAACGGCTTCCCTTACTGGACGACGCTCGCCGTCTGCGCGATCGGCGGCACTTTGGGCGTCATGTTCTCGGTGCCGCTCAGGCGGGCGTTGGTGACAGGATCGGACCTTCCCTATCCGGAAGGCGTGGCGGCGGCCGAGGTGCTGAAGGTCGGCGCAGCGTCGGAAGAAGGCGCGGAAGAGAATGCGCGCGGCCTCGCGACCATATTGTTCAGCTCGCTCGCCGCGGCCGCCTTCGCGCTGCTCGCGGCGATGCGGCTCGTCGCGGTCGATATCGCGCATTTCTTCCGCGTCGGCAGCGGGGCGAGCGGCGTCTCGGTCAGCCTGTCGATGGCGCTGATCGGCGTCGGCCATTTGGTCGGTCTCACCGTCGGCATCGCGATGCTGATCGGCATGCTCACCTCCTGGGCGGTGCTGGTGCCCTGGCTGACGGCGGCGCAGGGCGTCGGGGCGGATGTCGCCGCGACCGCCACCACCGTGTTCCGCGGCCAGGTCCGTTTCATCGGCGCCGGGACGATCGGCGTCGCTGCCGTGTGGACGCTGCTCAAGATCCTGAAGCCGATCATCGGCGGCATTCGCGGCCAGATCGCCGCCTCGCGTGCCCGCGCCAGCGGCGAAGTGCTGGTGCTGACCGAGCGCGACCTCTCGGTCGGCGTGGTGGGCGGCACGATCGTCCTGTCGCTGATCCCGATCGCCATCCTGCTCTGGCTGTTCCTCGCGCCGACCGTGCTCGCGCCCGACGCCGCGGTGCTGATCGGCGGCATGCTGATCTACATGCTGATCATCGGTGCGATCATCGCGGCCGTCTGCGGCTACATGGCGGGCCTGATCGGCGCCTCGAACAGCCCGGTCTCCGGCGTCGGTATCCTGGCCGTGCTCGGCGCGGCGGTGCTGCTCGGGCTGGTCTACGGCACCGGCGGCGATCCCGGCCGGGCCCAGGCGCTCGCCGCCTTCGCCCTGTTCACCACCGCGATCGTCTTCTCGATCGCCACCATCTCCAACGACAACCTCCAGGACCTGAAGACCGGGCAGCTGGTCGGCGCGACACCATGGCGGCAGCAGGCGGCGCTCGTTCTGGGTGTTATTTTCGGCAGCATCGTCATCGCGCCGGTGCTCGATCTGCTCAACGTCGCCTTCGGCTTCCAGGGCGCGCCGGGCGCCGGGCCGAACGCGCTGGCCGCGCCGCAGGCCGCTTTGATCTCATCGCTCGCGCTGGGGGTGCTGGGCGGGAACATCGACTGGAGCCTGATCAGCCTTGGCGCGGGGCTCGGCGTCGCGGTGATCGTCATCGACGAGATCCTTTTGCGGACGACGAAGAAGAAATATCACCTGCCGCCGCTCGCCGTCGGCATGGGCATCTATCTGCCGATGGCGCTCACGCTGCTGATCCCGGTCGGCGCGCTGATCGGCCGCGCCTATGAGAAGTGGGCGGAACGGCAGCGCGACCCCGAATTCTCCAAGCGGATGGGCGTCCTCGCCGCCACCGGCCTGATCGTCGGCGAGAGCCTGTTCGGCGTCCTCTTCGCCGGCATCGTCGCGGGATCGGGCACCGACGCGCCGCTCGCCGTGGTCGGCGAGGATTTCGAGCATATCGCGACCTTCACCGCCGCCGCCGGCTTCATCGCGATCATTTGGTGGCTCTACGCCCGGACGAAACGCGCCGCGGTCTAGCTCCGTCGCGCCTCCAGCCAGTGGGTGATCTCCGGCAGCCGCTCGCGCCGCACCCGGACCCGATCGCGGATCGCGGAGATCGCCCGGTCGGCCGACCCGCGCGACTGCGGAGTCAGATAGCGCGTCGCATAGGCGCCCAGCTTGTCGACCATCGCCGGATCGGACGAGCCCGAGGCGAGCCCGGGCAGGAAACGCGACCGCGAGGAGGCGTCGACCAGAGCCTCGACCCGCTCGCGATTGGCGAGCGCGAAATCGAAGGCAAGGTCGGGATGCTGGCCGGCGACCGAGCCGATGATCTGGCTCGCATTGGTCGCGCCCGGCTCGTCGGTCAGCGCCAGCTCGAGCGCGCGCCGCGCCAGCGCCTCGTCGCCCGGCCCGCCGACCAGCTGATAGAGCCGGCTCCGCACCAGCGGGTTGCGCTCGTCGCGCGCCATCGCCCTGAGGCGCTCCCAGCGCGCGGCGTCGGCATTCTGGGCGACGACGGCGAGGATCGTTTGCCGCAGCGGCCCGGACATGACCGACGGGTCGTTGGCGTCGAAGCGGCGATTGGCCTCGGCGATGACCGCCGGGTCGCGCAGCGCGCCCAGCGTGCCGATCAATTCGCCGCGCAGCACCGCGTCGTTGGCGCGCTCGTTCGGGCGGGGGCTCCAGCCGAGCCGGTCCAGCACCGGCCGCAGCCGCGCCGACGCATAACGGGCAAAACGCGCCCGGTTCGCCTCGTCGCCGGCATACATGCCGTCGATCTGCGCGTAGATCGCCGCCAGCCGTTCCCACAGCTTGCTGTTCGAATCCGCCGGCGCCGCCGCGGCCATATCCAGCGCCACGCCGGGCGATTGATAGCCGGCGAGGCCGAGCGCCCAATTGTCGGCCACCAGTCCGATCTGGTCGAGCGGCCGGAGCCGCGCGAAGCCCTCGGTCAGCCGCGCGAGCAGGTCGGGCGTGTAGAGCGTCCGATAATAGCCCGCCTGGCCGTAATTGACGACCAGCGGCCCGCAGCCGGGCACCGCCGCCTGCGCGTTGCCGCCCTCGACGATCGTGCGCAGCTCACGCCCGCCGGTCGAGGCGATGACGGGGACGCGCCAGGCGAGCGGCTGCCCATCGCGGTTGTCGCGGCTGAATTGCCCCTGACGGAGCGAAACCTGGGTCTGGCCGCGCACGCACTGGCCGCCATCGACCCGGATCAGCGGCACGCCGGGCTGCATCGTGAAATCGTGCGCGAGCGCCCGCACCGGGCGGCCGGACGCCTCCTCGATCGCGCGCCAGAGATCCTCGGACTGCGTGTTCCCCAGCCGGTGCCGGGCGATGTAACGCTGGACGCCACGCCGCCAGGCATCCTCGCCGACATAGTCTTCGAGCATCGTGATCACCGCCTCGCCCTTCTGGTAGGTGATCGCGTCGAACGCCTGGCTCATCTGCTCGACGGTCTGGATGCGCTGCACCACCGGATGGGTGGTGGCGAGCGAATCGAGCCGCATCGCCGCCTCGCGGCCATCGACCCGGCCGAGGATCGGCTCCCATTCCGGGTGCAGCGCCTCGGTCGCCTTGGTGGCCATCCAGGAGGCGAAGCCCTCGTTCAGCCAGAGATCGTCCCACCAGGACATGGTGACGAGGTCGCCGAACCATTGATGGGCGATTTCATGCGCCGCGACCTCGAATATCCCTTGCCGCCGCGCCTCGGTGGTGATCGCCGGATCGACCAGCAGGATGCTCTCGAACGAGAAGATCGCGCCCCAATTCTCCATCGCGCCGAAAAACTGGCTGGAGCCGGGCCCCGCAACATTGTCGAGCTTGGGGAGCGGGTAGGGGGTGCCGAAATATTGATTGTACCAGGGGACAATCCGGGCCGAGCTTTCCAGCGCCCAGCGGCCCTGCTCGCCGGCGCCGCGGCGGGTGACGACGCCGATCTCGGTGCCGCCCGCGGTGGTCGTGATCCGGTCGAACTCGCCGACCGCGAGGAACAGCAGATAGGACGACATGGCCGGGGTGGTCCGGAAGCGGACGATCGCGGTGCCGTCGGGTCGCGCCTCGCGGCCTGCCTCCGGCATGTTGCTGATCGCCTGCTGGCCGGCCGGCACGACGACCGCGAGGTCGTAAGGGGTGCGGAAATTGGGCTCGTCCCAGCCGGGGAAGAAGCGCCGCGCGTCCGGCGCCTCGAACTGGGTGAACAGCGATCGACGCTGGCTGCCGTCCTCGGTGGCATAATCGAGCGCGAACAGGCCGGCCGCCTGGGTGTTGATCCGGCCGGCATAGGCGATCGCTAGGCGATGGCGGCCGGGCGCTATCGGCGCATCGAAGCGGAAGGTCGCCGTCTGGGCGTTGGCGTCGGTCGAGACGCGCCCGCGCCGCTCGCCGTTCAGCGTCACCGATGAAATATCGAGCTCCGCCGCGTTGAGCGTGACGGTGTCGGTCGCTTCCAGCACCTCGACTTCGATCAGAACCGAGGCGGAAAAGCGCAGGTTCGCGGCGTCGGGCTGGGCGCTGATCGAATAGCTGAGCGGCCGGACGTTGCGCGGCAATTGGGTAGGCACTTGCGCGACCGGCGGCGCGGACGCGGCCGGAGCGGACCGTCGCGCGGGATCACATGCGGTGAGGGTGAGGGCAATCAGGGCGGAGGAGACAAGGAGGGCGGGGCGCATGACGATCCTATCCTGATGAGCCCGAAACGCCCGTGCGTTCGTGCCGGGTACAAGTCAATCGCGACTAATAGCCGAAGCCCCTGGCGCCCTTGTGGCCGTAGAGGACGTAGCGGCGCAGGTCCGCCGCCTCCCAGGCCAGCTCCACGCCCGCCTCGGCCTGCTTGATCAGCGCAACGATCGTCTCGCTGACCGGCGCCGACCGGCCGAGCTTGTGGGCCAGCCGCACCACCTCGCCGTTCAGATAGTCGATCTCCGTCGTCCGGCCGGCGGCCAGATCGTCCGCCATGGACGAGCGCGCTTTGGCGTCGATCTTCTGCAGCTTCAACACCAGCCGGCGGAAGATCCAGTCCGGCGCGCCGATGATGTGCGGCAGCAGATTGGGCGGAAAGGGGCCGAGCTTGGCCGGAACGATCCCGGCCGCTTTCAATATCTCCAGCGCCTCGATCTGCGAGGCGGCGAAGACGCGGCGATAGTCGCGGTTGCTCAATTGTTCGAGCAGCGGCCGGCCCGACAAAGCGTTCACGGCATTGTTGAGGTTGATCAGCAGCTTGCCCCAGGCGACGCCGGTCATGTCGTCGGACAGGATCAGCTTGCCCGGCCGATCCCCGATCCGTTCCTTCAGCGCACGCGTTACGTCGTGATCCTCGGCCCACAGGTCGCCAGCCACGCCTTTGTGCCAGCGGCCGTTGCCCATCGCGGCGACGTTGAACGGGACCATGCCGGCGAGCACGTTGAAGCCGGGCAACGCGGCCTTCAGCGTCTCGACGTTGCTGACCCCGTTCTGGAAGCTGATCACGGTCGCGCTTTTGCGGCCGTGCTTGGCGATCTCCTTCGCCGCGTCGGCGGTGCCGGTGCTCTTCACCGCCAGCACGACGATGTCGGCGCGCTTCAGCGCCTTGGGATTGACCGAGAAATCCACCTCGTCGGGGCGCAGCTCGATCCGCCGCCCGACGCCGTCGGTCAGGGTCAGGCCATTGTCGGCGATCTCGCGCTGCACGCCCGCGCGGCCGATGAAGGAGACCGGCAGGCCGGACAGGCGCCAGCACCCGCCGATCCACAAGCCGATCGCGCCGGCGCCGTGGATGACAACATTGGGGTCAACATGTGTGTCGGACAAAGCGTCAGCCCCGGCCGCGATAGGGCGCGACGCCCTGATCGGGCAGCCACAAGCCTTCGGGCGGCGTGCCGGTCTGCCAGAACACGTCGATCGGGATGCCGCCGCGCGGATACCAATAGCCGCCGATCCTCAGCCACTTCGGCTTCATCTCGTCGGCCAGCCGCTGGCCGATGCCGACCGTCACGTCCTCATGAAATCCCGCATGGTTGCGGAACGCTGCGAGGAACAGCTTCAGCGACTTGGATTCGACGATCGTCTCGGCCGGCGCATAATCGATGACGAGATGGGCGAAATCCGGCTGGCCGGTCACCGGGCAGAGGGTGGTGAATTCGGGCGCGGCGAAGCGGACGAGATAGAGCGCGCCGGCGCGCGGGTTCGGCACATAGTCGAGCACCGCCTCGCCGGGCGAAGCGGGCACGGAGCTTGGCTGGCCAAGATGGGTGAGCGCCATGGCGGCCTCACCTAGACCAACGCCGCCTGCCGAAAAAGGGCTGGCGCGCGCCTCGCGCTTGGCTAGGTTCTTGACCGATGCCGCCGCCCCGGACCTTGCCGCCCCCCACGCCGGCCTCCGCGATCGGGCTGGTGCTCGCCGCGGCGGCCGCGGTGGTGGTGCTCTGGTTCCTCTACACGGTGGCGGCCGCGATCCTTTTGCTCTTCTTCGCGATCGTGGTGGCGATCGCGCTCTCCGGCGCGGTCGACTGGCTGGCCGCCAAAGGCGTGCCGCGCAAGCGGGCGGCGGTGCTGACGTTGCTGCTCTTCTTCGGCGTCATCGCTTTGATCTGCGCCTTGGTCATCCCCCGCCTGGTCCAGCAGATCGTCGTGCTGGCGAACAATCTGCCGCGCCTGATCCTGCAGGTGCAGGGCGAGGTGAACGGGATGCTCGCCAATTATCCGGACCTGCAGCGCTTCGCCCGCTTCGATCCCGCGAGCGCGGACCTGGGCGGCGCCGCGATGAACATCTTCGCCGGGGTGGGCGCCTTTTCCCTGTCGCTGCTCGGCTTCGCGGCCTTGCTGATCATCTTCTTCTCGACGGTCGTCTATATCGTCCTCGATCCGATCCCCCTCCTGCACGGCTATATCGGCAGCCTGCCGCGCAATTATCGCGCCGCCGGCATGCGCGCCTATCGCCGGGCGACCAAGGCGGTGATCGGCTGGGCGCAGGCGAGCCTCGTCGTCGGCGCGATCCAGGCGCTGCTGGTCTTCCTGTTCCTGACCTGGCTCGGCATGCCCGGCGCCCTGGTCTGGGCGGCGCTCGCCTTCTTCTCGGATTTCATCCCGCGGATCGGCGGCTACATCATGGCCGCGCCGCCGATGATCATCGCGCTGGGCGACGGCCCGCTGCAGGCCTTCTGGGTCGGCATGTTCTACCTCGCCAGCAACGAGATATTGGGCAGCGTCGTGGCGCCGAAGATCCGTGGCGAGACGATGGCGATCCATCCGGTTGCGATCATCTTCTTCACCGTCGCTTTCGCGCTCGCCTTCGGCCTGATCGGCGCGATCGTCGCGACCCCGGCGGCCGCCTTCGCCTCCGCCTTCTACAGCGAATTCTACATGAAGCGGGCGCTGCGCAGGGCCGAATATTGATGGCGGTCGAGCGCGCCGGCGGAACTCCCCTCCACGACTTCGTGGAGGGGTTGGGGGTGGCTCCTTCTTGTTGGTCGGAAGAGAAGAAGAGCCACCCCCAGCCCCTCCAGCAAGGGCTGGAGGGGAGGTTATGACTCGCCTTCCGGTCATTGCGCTCCTTTTCCTCGCTACCGGCGCGTCGGCGCAGGTCCGCCCGTCGCAGGATGCGCCTTTGCTGCCTCCGGGCCAGTCGCGCGCAATCGGCGAGGAGGTGTCGGGCTCGATGGCGATGCGCACCGTGCGCGCGCTGTCGCAGCACCACCGGATGCGCGGCTCGACCGGCATTCGCGCCGCCGGTGAGGCGATCCGCGACCGGCTGCGCGAATATGGCCTGCAGAATGTCGAGATCATCTCGCTGCCGGCGGACGGCCGAATCTTCTACGGGACGCAGCGTTCGCGGCCCGGCTGGAACGCCAATTTCGCCGAATTGTGGGAGCAGCGCCGGGACGGCGAGCGCTGGGTCGATTCGACCCGAATCGCTTCCTGGGCCGAGCAGCCGATCAGCCTTGCGCAGGACAGCACCTCCGGCCGCGCCGCGGCGGAGCTGGTCGATATCGGCGCCGGCACGGGCGAGGCGGACTATGCCAATCGCGACGTGCGCGGCCGGCTTGTCCTCACCTCCTCGCAACCGGAGACGGTCGCCGCGCTCGCCATCGGCCGGTTCGGCGCGGCCGGCATCGTTTCCTGGGCGCAGAACCAGCGCACCGCCTGGTGGGGCGAGGATGAGAGCCTGGTCCGCTGGGGCCATCTCGAGACCTTCGGCGAGCACCCGACCTTCGCCTTCATGGTCTCGCCAGCCCGCGCGCGCGCGTGGCAGGAGAGGCTGCGGCGCGGCGAGACGGTACGGCTGCGCGCCGAGGTCGATGCCGGCCGCACACCAAGCGCCTATCTGATCCCGACCGCGATCATCCCCGGCCGCCGCCGCGACCGCGAGATCGTCTATTCCTGCCATCTCGATCATCCCTCGCCGGGCGCCAACGACAATGCCAGCGGCTGCGCCGGCATCCTCGAAGTTGCGCGCACACTCCAGCGGCTGATCGCGAGCGGCGCGCTGCCGCGCCCGGAGCGGACGATCCGCTTCATCTGGCCGAGCGAGATCGAAGGCACGATCGCGCTCCTCAACGCCCGGCCCGAATTCGCCCGACGGACGCTGGCGACGATCCATCTCGACATGATCGGCGGCGATACAGAGCGGACTGGCTCGATCCTCCGGGTCCACGGCTCGCCGCCCAGCCTGCCGAGCTTCGTCTCCGATGTCGGCTTCGCCTTCGCCGATTACGTCAACGCCCAGTCCCTGCGCTTCGCGAGCACGGGCGCAACGCAGATGCCGCTCGTCGATCCCCAAGGCAGCCGCCGTGCCCTCCAGGCGGAGATCGGCGGCTTCAACATGGGGAGCGATCATCAGGTCTGGGCGGAGGGCAGCTACCGCATCCCGGTGATCTACATCGCCGACTGGCCGGACCGCTACATCCACACCCAGCGCGACGTGCCGGACAATCTCGATCCGACAAAGATGCGCCGCGCGATCTTCATCGCGGCGGCTTCGGGATATTTCCTGGCCAATTTCTCCGAACCCGATCGCGAAGCCATGACGAACGAGGTAACCAGCGCTGCTGCGGCTCGAATTGCCGCTCGAGCGCGCCGCTCGGCAGCCTTAATCGCCGGCGGCGCTAACGACTTGGTGAATGAGCAACTTCTCCTGCACGACACCCGCCAGATGATGGACGCCATCGCCTCCATCGGCACCTTTCTAGCGCAGCCACCGACTCCGGCTGCGCCACGAGGCTCAGCAGTCGGCCCCGTCTACCGCCGCGTGCTGCGCGAAGGGCCGATGGACGGGTTCGGCTATAGCTGGTTCGACGATCGGCTCGCTCGCGCCGGCCTCACGCGCCCGCGCCTCCTCGCCCGCCAGCCGGACGGGGAAGGGCCGAGCTTCGGCTACGAGGCGCTGAACCTGGTCGACGGGCGGCGCAGCGTCGGCGAGATTCGCGACGATCTCGCCGCCACCGTCGGCGACGCGCCGCTCGAAGAGGTGGCCGAATATCTCGATGTACTGCGCCAGCTCGGCGTGCTGGCGGTAGAAAGGCCATGATGTTCAAGCGTTTGGCGGCACTCGCCGCCCTGTTCCCCGTTGCCGGCTGCGCGACCATGCCGGAGCCGGCCGAAGTCCGCGCCGTCACCTGGTGGACAGATATCGAGGCGCTGTCGAACGACTCGATGGCGGGCCGCGCCGCGGGCTCGCCGGGCTATGACCGCGCCGCCCGCTATGTCGCCGATCGCTTCGCCGCGATCGGCCTGGAACCTGCGGGCACGGAAGGCTGGTTCCAGCCGGTCGCGCTGGAGGAGCGCCGCATCCTCCTCGACCGTTCCTCCGCCGCTCTGGTCGCCGGCGGCGTCGCGACCGCGCTCGCCATGCCGGACGACATCTATTTCCGCGTCCGCGGCGCGCCGCCGCCGGAGCGGATCGAGGGCCGGCTCGTCTTCCTCGGCTACGGCCTCCACATCCCCGAGGCCGGGCATGACGATTTCGCCGGCGTCGACCTTCGCGGCGCGGTCGCCGTCGTGATCAGCGGCGGCCCGGCGCACATTTCCGGCGCGCTCAAGAGCCATGCCCGTGACGAGCGCGTCCGGCTGCTGGTCGAACGCGGCGCCGTCGGCCTGATCGCGATCGCCACCACCCACCAGGCCGAGGCGCCCTGGGCGCGGAC
>NZ_JBQTIN010000079.1:0-15737 GCF_052388015.1 Sphingosinicella sp. | reverse complement strand
CCGACTATCTCCCCGCCATCGGCTGCTCGCGCCGCGATCCGCGCATCCTCTACGCCTTCGGCCACCAGCATCTCGGCTTGACGCTGGCCGCGGCGACGGGTGAAGCGGTGGCGGCGCTGGCGACGGGCGAAACCCCGCCCGTCGATCTCGCGCCGTTCGATCTCGAACGGTTCTAGAGGAGTCATTTCCCCTCCCTTCCAGGGAAGGGCAGGGGTGGGTGCGCGCGTCGGCGCGCCCAAGAGACTCCGGCGTCGAAGCGTTCTCAGCGGCGTCGAGCCGCTTCGGCCGCGACCCACCCCCTAACCCCTCCCTTGCAGGGAGGGGAGATAAGCTGCCACAGCGGCGCAATGACCGATTTCTACCGCATCCGCCGCCTGCCGCCCTATGTCTTCGCCGAAGTGAACGCGATGAAGGCGGCGGCGCGTGCCGCCGGCGAGGACATTATCGATCTCGGCATGGGCAATCCGGACGGCGCGCCGCCCGCGCATGTGATCGAGAAGCTGGCCGAGGTCGCCCGCAACCCGCGCGCGCACCGTTATTCGGCGTCCAAGGGCATCGCCGGCCTCCGCAAGGCGCAGGCCGCATATTACCAGCGCCGCTTCGGCGTCGACCTCGATCCCGACAGCGAGGTGATCGTCACTTTGGGCTCGAAGGAGGGGCTCGCCAATCTCGCTCAGGCGATTACCGCGCCGGGCGATGTCGTTCTCGCGCCCAACCCGTCCTACCCGATCCACCAGTTCGGCTTCATCATCGCCGGCGCCTCGATCCGCTCGATCCCCGCCGCGCCGGGGCCGGATTTCTTCAATATGCTGGAGCGCTCGGTGCGCTTCACCGTGCCGACGCCCAAGGTGCTGGTGATCGGCTATCCGTCCAACCCGACCGCTTATGTCGCCGATCTCGCTTTCTACGAGAAGGTGGTCGATTTCGCTCGCGCCCACGGCCTGTGGGTGATCAGCGACCTCGCTTATGCGGAAATCTATTTCGGTGACGAGCCCACGCCTTCGATCCTGCAGGTCAAAGGCGCGAAGGAGGTGGCGGTCGAGTTCACATCGATGTCCAAGACCTATTCGATGGCCGGTTGGCGGATGGGCTTCGCGGTCGGCAACCCGGCTTTGATCGGCGCCCTGACCCGGGTGAAATCCTATCTCGATTACGGCGCCTTCACGCCGATCCAGGCGGCGGCGACGGCGGCGCTCAACGGGCCGCAGGACATCGTCGCCGAGAACCGGGCGCTCTACAAAGCGCGGCGCGACTGCCTCGTCGAATGCTTCGGCCGCGCCGGCTGGGAGATCCCGCCACCGGCCGCCTCGATGTTCGCCTGGACGCCGATCCCCGAGCCGTTCCGCGCGCTCGGCTCGATGGAGTTCGCGAAACGGTTGATCGCCGAGGCCGGAGTCGCGGTCGCGCCCGGAGTCGGCTTCGGCGAGGAAGGCGAGGGCTATGTCCGCATCGCTTTGGTCGAGAACGAGCAGCGCATCCGCCAGGCCGCGCGCGGCGTGAAGGCGATGCTGCGCGGCTGAATTCTCTTGGGCCTTGCGGCAGCTTTGGCTTGCCTCGCCGGACTGGCTTCCCTAAATCGCCGCCATACACGGCCGCTCCGGGAAGGGGCGGCCCTTCTTGTTTCTGGAGAATCCCATGACCCAGCCGCTCATGCCTCATGCGACGGCCAGCTGGCTCGTCGACAACACGGCGCTGACCTTCGAGCAGATCGCCCAGTTCTGTGGGCTGCACATCCTCGAGGTGCAGGCGATCGCCGACGACACCGCCGCGACCAAGCTCACGGGCCGCGATCCGCTCCGCTCGGGCGAGCTGACGCAGGAGGAGATCGACAAGGGCCAGGACGATCCGTCCTACAAGCTGCAAATCCAGAAGGCGCCGGACCAGGCGATGCGCACCAAGGGTCCGCGCTACACGCCGGTCTCCAAGCGGCAGGACAAGCCGGACGGCGTCTCCTGGCTGATCCGCAACCATCCCGAGCTTTCGGACGGCCAGATCGGCCGGCTGATCGGCACCACCCGCACGACGATCCAGGCGATCCGCGAGCGCAGCCACTGGAACATCGCCAACATCCAGCCCAAGGACCCGGTGACGCTCGGCCTCACCAGCCAGCGCGAGCTGGACGCCGCCGTCGCCAAGGCGGCGAAGGCGGCCGGCGCCCAGCCCAACCCGCAGGACGGCCGCATCGACGAGGATCGCGCCGCCTTGATCGTGGAGCTGCGCGCCGAGCGGGAAGCCGCGGCGCGCGAGGCCGAAGCGGCGCTGGCCGCCGAGGACGCGGGCGCGAGCGGCGGCGAGCCGAGTGCCGACGACGTCTTCCGCAGCTGATCCCGCCCAAGCGGCCGAGATCGCCTCGCCCGACGCCTCGCTCGCCGAGCGCGCGCCGACCGAGCATCGCGGCCTGACCTATCCGCTCGGCCGCGCCGGGCCGGAGCCGGGAACCGTCATCCCGCTTGCCGAGGGCGTCGGCTGGACGCGGCTGCCGGTGCCCGGGCCGCTCAACCATATCAATGTCTGGCTGCTCGACGATGGCGACCCCGGATCGGGGTCCGGGGCAGGCTTGGCGATCGTCGATACCGGCCTCGACATCCCGCCGTCGCGCGAGGCGTGGGAGAGCCTGTTCGCCGGCGCACTGTCGGGCCGGATCGTGACCCGGGTCATCTGCACCCATTTCCATCCCGATCATCTCGGTCTCGCCGGCTGGCTCTGCGAGCGGTTCGGCGTTCGGCTCTGGATGACGCGCGGCGAATGGCTGTTCGCGCGGATGCTGACCGCCGATGTGCGCGCCGCGCCGCCGCCCGAGGCCCTGGCTTATTGGCGGCTGGCGGGCTGGAGCGAGGGCGACATCCTCGGCGAAGCCGCAAAGGGCTGGGGCCGCTTCGCCTCGGTCGTGAGCGCGGTGCCGGTCGCGCATCGCCGGTTGGAGGAAGGCGATATGGTGCGGATCGGCGCCCGCGACTGGCGGGTGGTGATCGGCTGCGGCCATTCGCCCGAACATGCCTGCCTGGTCGACGACGCCGGCAAGCTGATGATCGCCGGCGATCAGGTGCTGCCGCGGATCACCTCCAATGTCTCATTGACGCTGTCGGAACCGGAGGCGGACCCGCTCGGCGATTGGCTGGCCTCGATCGCGAAGCTGCGCGAATTGCCCGCTGACCTCCTCGTGCTGCCCTCGCACGGCGAGCCGTTCACCGGCCTCCATACCCGTCTCGACAAGCTCGCCGAGGGCCATGCCGGCCGGCTCGACGCGCTCCAAGCCCACCTCGCCGAGCCGCGCCGCGCGGTCGATTGCTTCGGCGTGCTCTTCGCCCGCGCGGTCGGCGACCATATCGGCCTCGCGACCGGCGAGGCGCTCGCCCATCTCCGTCATCTCGAGGCGACCGGGCGCGCGGTGCGCGAAGAGCGCGAAGGCGTCGCCTGGTTCCGGGCCGCTTGACCGGTTCGGCGCACGCGCTCAATGCTCGGGCCATGACCGGGGATGTCACCGCCGAGCTGTCGTTCGAGGCCGCGCTGAAGCGGCTCGAGGAGATCGTGCGAAAGCTCGAAAGCGGCGAGGCGCCGCTCGACGACGCGATTCTGCTCTACGAGGAAGGCGACCGGCTGAAGCGGCAGTGCGAGGCGCGGCTCAAGGACGCCCAGATGCGGATCGAGCAGATCCAATTCGACCGCGAGGGACAGCCCAGCGGCACGGCGCCTTTTGGTGAGGGCTGAGGCGCGAGTGGCGGCTGCGTCGCCCTTGCTTGCGACGGCGCTCGCCGACATCGCCGCCGACATCGACCGTGCCTTCGACGCGCTCCTGCCGGTGCCCGCGGACGGGCGGGCGCGGCTCTACGAGGCGATGCGCTATGCGGCGATCGGCGGCGGCAAAAGGATGCGGCCCTTGCTCGTCGCCGCCGGCTGCGGCCTGTTCAACATAGACCGGGCACGGGCGCTGCGGGCCGGCCTCGCGGTCGAGTGCATCCACGTTTATTCGCTGATCCACGACGATCTGCCCTGCATGGACGACGACGACCTCAGGCGCGGCAAGCCGACGCTCCATCGCGCCTTCGACGAATGCACCGCTGTCCTGGCCGGCGATTCGCTCCATGCTTTGGCCTTCGAGATCCTCGCCGACGAGGCGACGCACGAGGATCCGTTCGTCCGCTCCGAGCTGGTCGTGGAGCTGGCCCGGGCCTCGGGGCCGGCGGGCATGGCGGGCGGACAGATGATCGACCTGATCGCGGGCGAAAACACGCTCGACCTGCCCGCCGTTACCCGCCTGCAGCAGCTTAAGACCGGGGCGCTGATCGGTTGGTGCCTGGAGGCGGCGGCGATCATGGGCCGAACCCCGCCCGAAGGGCGAGCAGGCCTGCGTGGCTATGCCCGCGACGTCGGCCTGGCCTTCCAGATCGCCGACGATCTGCTCGACCATGAGGGCAGCGAGGAGCGCGCCGGCAAAAGGGTCGGCAAGGACGCGGCGGCGGGCAAGGGTACGTTCGTGTCGCTGCTCGGCCCGGAGCGCACCCGCCAGCAAGCGGAAGCGCTGGTCGAGCAGGCGATCGATCATCTGCGCCCTTATGGCGAGGAAGCGGATTTGCTCCGCGCCGTCGCCCGCTTCGCGGTGGCGCGGGATCATTGAGCGGGAGGGGATGATGAAAACCGCCGTCTATCCGGGCACATTCGATCCGATCACGCTCGGCCATATGGACATCATCCGCCGCGCCGCGCACCTCGTCGACCGGTTGGTGATCGGAGTCACGACCAACCCATCCAAGTCGCCGATGTTCACCGTCGATGAGCGGCTGGCGATGGTGGAGCGCGAAACCGCCGGCATCTCCGGCAAGATCAGCGTCGTCGCCTTCGATTCGCTGCTGATGGACTTCGCGATGCGCGAGGGCGCGTCGATGATCGTCCGGGGCCTCAGGGCGGTCGCCGATTTCGAATATGAGTTCCAGATGGCGGGGATGAACCAGCAGCTCAACGACGAGATCGAGACCGTCTTCCTGATGGCCACAGTGTCGCTGCAGCCGATCGCGTCGAAGCTGGTCAAGGAGATCGCGCTCTATGGCGGCGAGATCGCCCGGTTCGTGACGCCAGCGGTCGCCGAGCAGGTCCGCGCCCGCGTTGCCGAGATCGGCCGCAAGGGTGCTTGAGGCCGGCCGCGCGTCGGCCTAAGAAAGAGCCGTCTTTCCCGCATCATGGGCTGAAAATTCACATGCGTTCCCTGTCGTTCTTCGCCGGCCTCGCCGCGTTTGCCCTGGCGAGTCCGCTGTCCGCCCAGTCCCAGCCCGCCGAGCAGCCGGCTCCGGCTGTGGCCGCTCCGGCCGCGCCCGCGACGCCGATCGCCGCGCCGCAGCTCAACGTCACGCCGGCTCTGACCCCGGAGAACACCTGGTATCTCGATCTGTCGACCGGCGGCCGGGTGACGATCCAGCTCCGCCCCGATGCCGCGCCCAACCATGTCGAGCGCATTCGCGCGCTGACCCGGCAGGGTTTCTACAACGGCCTCAGTTTCCACCGCGTGATTGAAGGCTTCATGGCCCAGGGCGGCGACCCGACGGGCAGCGGCATGGGCGGCTCGCCGCTGCCCAACGTCAACGCCGAGATCAGCGGCCTGCCGCATGTGCGCGGCGCGGTCGGCATGGCCCGCGCACAGGAGCTGAACAGCGCGAACAGCCAGTTCTTCATCATGTTCACGCCGCGCCTGCAGATGGACCGCGAATATACGATCCTTGGCCGGGTCGTCGGCGGCATGAACTTCGTCGATGCGATCGAGCGGGGCGAGCCGCCGGCCGCGCCGACCCGGGTCGTGCGCGCCTCGATCGGATCGGACAATATCCCGCCGCCCACCATCGCCGAGCTGACCGCCGCCGCCACGCCGCCCGCCGCGGCGGCCGCCGCCGCGCCGCGCGCGCCCGGCGCGGTCGGGCCAGCCATGCCGCGCCCGGTGGCGGGGCCGCGCCGGCTGGATCCGGTGCGCGCGCCGGACCGGCGCCGGGGGCAGTGAGCCTTCACCCGAGGTGAAGGTCGACGCCTTCGATTTCGAGCTGCCGCCGGACCGGATCGCGCTGAGGCCCGCGATCCCGCGCGATTCGGCGCGGCTGCTGACGGTGACGCCGGAAGGTCTGGCCGATCATGTCGTGACCGATCTGCCGCGCATGCTGCGACCCGGCGATATTCTGGTGTTCAACGATACCCGCGTGATTCCCGCCCAGCTTGAGGGGCGGCGCGTAGCTTCTGTCGACGGCCCGCGGAGCGGGCCGGAGGCGCGAATCGGCGCGACCCTGCACAAGCGCGAAGGACCCCGCGCGTGGCGCGCCTTCATCCGCAACGCGAAGCGGCTGCACGAAGGCGACGACGTCGATTTCGGCGCCGGCGTGACGGCGCTGGCGAGCGAGCGCCAGGCGGACGGCTCCTTCCTGCTGGCCTTCGCCGGCGACGAGCCGGTCGAGCTGCTGCTCGAGCGCGCCGGCCGGATGCCGCTGCCGCCTTACATCGCCGGCAGGCGGCCCGCCGACGCGCGCGACCGAAGCGACTACCAGACGATGTTCGCGCGCGAGGAGGGAGCCGTCGCGGCGCCGACCGCCGCTCTCCACTTCACGCCCGCGCTGATGGCGACGCTGGCCGCGGCGAACATCGGCCATGAGACACTGACCCTCCACGTCGGCGCCGGCACGTTCCTGCCCGTGAAGGCCGAGGACACCGCCGATCATGTCATGCACGCCGAATGGGGCCGGATCGATGCTGCGACGGCGGATCGCCTCAACGCCGCCCGCACGGCCGGCGGTAGGATCGTCCCGGTCGGCACGACCTCGCTCCGCCTCCTCGAAAGCGCCGCCGACGAAGACAGCACGATCCGTCCTTTCGAGGGCGACACCGCGATCTTCATCACCCCAGGCTACCGCTTCCGCGCGGTCGACGGCCTCCTCACCAATTTCCATCTGCCGCGCTCGACCCTGTTCATGCTGGTCAGCGCGTTGATGGGACTGGAGACGATGCAGGCGGCCTACACCCATGCGATCGAGGCGGGTTACCGCTTCTACTCCTATGGCGACGCCTGCCTGCTCCTTCCCGCGACCGGCTGAGAAGCGCGGCTCTCCCTTATGCCGATTGGTCGAGCGGCGAATGTTTGCCGCCCAATGCTCTTGGCATCGGCCGAGCCGCAGCCGATAGGCTGACGAGCTTGCCGGACCTGATTTGGTCGGCGGCGGCGGAGAAGTCCGATGTATTTCTCGATATTCGCGATCCTCTTTTCGCCGCTTCCGGCAGAGGGCGCCGGTCAAATGCAGGCTGCCTCCCCAGCGGACCGTCAGCAGCCCCGGGAACGTCGCATCTGCCGGTCGATGAGCGAGCCTGGACGCCTCGCGGGCAGCCGCCGCGTCTGTCTTAGCCGCGCCGACTGGGAGCGCATGGCGGATGCCGCCCGGCAGCAGGCCGAGCAAATGACGGACGGCATGGATTCCTGCCGCTTGCGGGCCGACGGCGGGACGACGATCGACGTTTCAAGCGCCCAGCAAACGGGGCAGGCGATGGCTCGAATGAATGGCTGTTGATGCATATTAGTTGACATCGTCAACTATCTCCGACAAAGCCAACGCATGGACGATGCGATCGTCGCGCTGCGCGCCTTCAACCGTTTCACCACCCGCTTCGCCGGGGCGCTCGACGCGCATTATCTGGACAGCGACCTGTCGCTGACCGAGGCGCGGCTGCTCTACGAGATCGCCCAACGTGACGCGCCGCTCGCCAGCGAGCTGCAGGCCGAGCTCGACCTCGACGCCGGCTATGTCAGCCGTATCCTGCGCCGTTTCCAGACGAAGGGCTGGATCACGCGTGGAAAAGGCGAGGACGCCCGGCGCCGGCCGATCAGCCTCACCGCCAAAGGCCGCACCGCCTTCGCCGCCCTCGACACCCGCAGCCGCGCCAAGGTCGCGCCTTATGTCGAAAGGCTGGGGGCCGCCGATCGCGACACGCTCGTCGTCGCGATGGCGGCGATCGCCGGCCTGCTCGGCGGCGGCGATGCGCCCTGGCATATCCGGACGTTTCGGGCCGGCGACCTCGCCCTGATCGCCTCGCGCCAGTCGATCCTTTACGAATCCTATGGCTGGGGCCGGCCGATGGAGATCCTCCAGGGCGAGGTCACAACGGCGTTCCTGCGCGATTTCAAACCGGGCCGCGAGCAATGCTGGGTCGCCGAGCGGGCCGGCATGATGGCCGGCGCGGTATTCCTGTGCGACGCCGGCGACGATGTCGGCCAGCTCCGCCTGCTCCATGTCGAGACCTGGGCGCGCGGGCTCGGCATCGGCTCGGCTTTGGTCGCCGAATGCGTGAAGTTCGCGAGGCTCGCCGGCTACGAGACGATCCGCCTTTGGACCCACACCGTCCTCGCCAGCGCGCGGCGAATCTACGAGGGCCAGGGCTTCCGCATCGTCTCAACCGAAGTCCACGACGAGTTCGGCAAGCCCGAGCAGGGCGAGATTTGGGAGCTGGACCTTGCGCCCGTCACGGCGCCTGGAAGCTGATCTCCACCGAAGCGGCGCTGCGCTCCGCCTCGCCGTGGAAGACCGCCTCGATATTGTTGCCGTCGGGGTCGAGCAGGAAGGCGGCATAATAGCCGGGATGATAGGGTCGCTCGCCGGGCGCGCCATTGTCCCGGCCGCCGGCCGCCAATCCGGCCTCGTGAAACGCCTTGACGATCGCCTCGTCCTTCGCCTGAAAAGCGAGGTGGGTCGGGCCGGTCAGCTTGCCTTGCGCCCCTTCGCTGCCGGCGGTCGAGATGGCCAGCTCATCTGCACCGAATATCCCGTCCGCCTCGAAGTCGATCGGCACGCCAAGCACATCCAAGACCGCCCCGTAGAAGCGGCGGCTGGCGTCGAGATCGCGCACGACCAGCTGGACATGATCGACCAGCCGGCCGCGATGCAACTGCATCATCCCCATCTTTTCGTCTCCCGATGGTGAGCCCGATCAACGCCGCTGCGGCGTCTTGTTTCCGGCGCGATGCCGGTTTCCCTCGGCGCGCGATCCTGTAGAGGCGGCGCATGAGCGAGGGACCGTTTTTCTCCTTTTCCATCTCCGTCACTGACGGCTCGGCGCGCATCGGCACGATCCGGATGCGCCGGGGCGAGATACGCACGCCGGCCTTCATGCCGGTCGGCACCGCGGCGACGGTGAAGGCGATGAAGCCGGCGGACGTGCGCGCGACCGGCGCCGACATCATCCTCGGCAACACCTATCATCTGATGCTTCGCCCCGGCGCCGAGCGGGTGGCGGCGCTGGGCGGGCTGCACGGCTTCATGGGCTGGGAGCGGCCGATCCTGACCGACAGCGGCGGCTATCAGGTGATGAGCCTCTCCGAGCTTTCGAAAGTCTCGGAAGAGGGCGTGGCCTTCGCGAGCCATCTCGACGGATCGCAGCATATGCTGACGCCGGAGCGCTCGATGGAGATTCAGAGCCTGCTCGGCTCGGACATCGTCATGGCCTTCGATCAGCTCGTCAAGACGACCGAAAGCCGCGACGCGCAGGTGGTGGCGATGGAGCGGTCGATGCGCTGGGCGGCGCGCTCGCGGGAGAGCTATCAGAGTGGCGGCGCCCTGTTCGGTATCCAGCAGGGCGGGCTGGACGAGGGGCTGCGGCAGGCGTCGGCGGACGCGCTCACGGCGATCGGCTTCGACGGCTATGCGGTCGGCGGGCTGGCGGTGGGGGAGGGGCAGGCGGCGATGTTCGCCTGCCTCGATTTCGCGGCCCGGCAACTGCCGGCGGACAAGCCGCGCTATCTGATGGGCGTCGGCAAGCCGGACGACATCGTCGGCGCCGTGATGCGCGGCATCGACATGTTCGATTGCGTGTTGCCGACGCGCAGCGGGCGGACGGGGCAGGCCTTCACCTGGGATGGCCCGATCAACATCCGGAACGCGAAGTTCGCTGACGATCCCGAGCCGCTCGACTCCGAATCGCCGGTCGCGGGCTGGTCGAAGGCCTATCTCCACCACCTCGTCCGATCGAGCGAGATCCTCGGCGCGATGCTGATGACCGAGCATAATCTCTGGTTCTACCAGCGCTTGATGCAGGGGCTGCGTGCGGCGATCGGGGAGCGACGGCTGGCGGATTTCGCGGCGGCGTTCAGCGAGCGTTACTGTGCACGTGGCGACAAGGCGGGGTGAAGAGAGCCATCCTGATTGGTGCGCTGGCCCTCGCCGGCTGCGTGGCGGGAGGCGCGAGCGCTCCCGCCCCCGCGCATCCTGAGCAGCCGCCGGACGATCCGGCGCTCAGCTATGGCGGGCTTAACGAGGATATCCGGATTAGCGGCCTCGTGGTCCGGCCGCTCGCCGTGACCGAAGACAGCCGCTGCCCGGTCAATGTCACCTGTGTCTGGGCCGGGCGTGTCGTGCTGCGCGCGCGCGTTTCCGGCCTCTCGGGCGAGCAGGACATCAGCTCGATCGAGCCACTGGTGTTGCCGGACGGCGGCACGCTGGACCTCGCGCAGGTCTGGCCGCCGCGCTTTCAGGCCGAGGACATACTCATACCCTACCGCTTCGGCTTCCGCCGCCGCTAGAAGAGCGGCCGGCCGCGGTCGTCCGCGGCGATCACCACCCGACCGGGCGGAATGCGCGTCAGCGTCCGCGCCGGCGCGGCGCTGGGATTATCCGGATAGGTGCCGCCGCGTTGGGCGAGCAGTACGGTCCGCGCCCGTGTGCCGCCGCCGGAGACTCCAACCGCGATGTTGCGCCAGCCGCCGGTGCGGCTGTTCAGCACTCGGATCGGCGGTTGGGTCACGCTCGTCCGGGCGAGCTGATAAAAGCTGTTCTGCTCGGGCGTGTAGATGAACAGGTCGCAGCCGCCTGAGCCGCAAACATTGCCCGACATCAGATAGACGAACGCCTCTGACCGGCCGTCACCGTTGAGGTCGGCCCAGCCGTGCGCGTAGCGGGTGTCGGCATAATTCGACCGGTCCTCCGCGAACCGCTCCTGCAGAAAGGCGTGGAGCGCCGCGTCGCGGCTGGGCTGGGCGGCGACGAGCACCGGCATCGCCAGAGCCAAGGCGGCGAGAAGGATGGCTGGCTTCATGCGCCGAGCCTGACATGTCCGGCCGCGGGATTCCAGCCCGCGCGGCGCCGAGTCTCGAAACCGTCCCGCACCTGACACGCCGCCGCAGTCGGATCATCGACGGCCCGTCACATGCCGCCCCCATAAGGCTGGCCGGCGCGCTTCTCGGCCGCCGATTCTCGAAAGCAATTGGGGGTTTCGATGCAGGACTTGGAGCTTTCCGGCGGCGGCTATACCGACGGCGATGTCGACACCAACCTGTCGGCCAACACGCATTTGTCGACGCTGATCGAGTCGCGCTATTCGCGCCGGCAGGCGATCAGCGGGATCGGCGCCGCGACTGCCGCGGTGTTCGGCAGCAGCCTGCTCGCCGCCTGCGACGAGGACAATGAGGTCGTCGACGACGGCACGATCGGCGCCGGCCAGAACGGAACGACGACGACCGGCCGGATCGTGCAGCTGATCGGCCAGACGCTGACCGGCTCTTTCGGGCAGGTCAGCTGGGAGCAGACCTCCGGCCCTCCGGTCACGCTCACCAATGCCGGCACCCCGAACGCATCGTTCATCGCCCCGGCGGTCGCCGCCGCCACGCCGCTCGGCTTCCGCTTTTCCGCGCGCAGCGTCGCGACCGGCCAGGTGGTGACGGCCGATACCACGGTGACTGTCGGCCCCGCCGTGCTGAGCTTCAACGCGGTCGCCAAGAGCCTGGCCGACATCGTCACCGTGCCGGCCGGCTATACGGTCACCGTGCTCTACCGCGGCGGCGATCCGCTTGCCGCCAACGTGCCCGCCTTCGCCAATGACGGCACCGACACCAATTTCGCGCAGCGCGCCGGCGACCATCATGACGGCATGTACTGGTACGGCCTCAACGCCGCCGGCACCGCGCGCGAGGACTCGAACAATGAGCGCGGACTGCTCGCGATGAACCACGAAAACATCACCGAAAACTATCTCCATCCGAACGGCCAGACCGGCAACGGCACGACGGTGCCGCGGCCGGAGGCGGAGGCGTTGAAGGAAATCGAAGCGCACGGTGTCAGCGTCGTCGAGGTGCGGCGGCAAGGCGGAACCTGGTCCTACAACCAGGCTTCGGCCTTCAACCGGCGCATCACGCCAAACACGGTGGTCGAATTCAACGGACCGGTACGCGGCAATGCGCAGATGCGCACCGCCTTCTCGCCCGGCGGCACGCAAGGGCGCGGCACGATCAACAATTGCGCCTTCGGCTTCGTCTTGTGGGGCACCTTCCTCACCTGCGAGGAGAATTGGGCGGGCTATTTCCGCCGTTCGGCGACCGACAATGCCAATCGCAGCGCGCGCGAGATCACCGCGCTCAATCGCTACGGCATCCCGCAGGGCGCAAGCGGCAGTTATGGCTGGGCGAGCGTGACTCCGGCAGACGCCACCAATACCACTTATCGGCGCTGGAATATCAGTGTCGACCCGGCGACGCCCGCCGGCGGGACGGGTGACTATCGCAATGAGCACAACCATTTCGGCTGGACCGTGGAATGCGATCCTTATGATCCGACGAGGGCGCCGCGCAAACGCACCGCCTTGGGACGGATCAATCGTGAAGGCGCATGGCACGGCCAATGGGTGGCGGGGCGCAAGGTCACCATCTATTCGGGCGACGATGCACGAGGCGAATATCTCTACAAATTCATCTCGGCTAACGCGTGGAATCCTGCCGATGCCCAGGCTGCCGACCGGCTCGCGATCGGCGACAAATATCTCGACAACGGCACGCTCTGCGTCGCCAAGTTCAACGCCGACGGCACCGGCGTCTGGCTGCCGCTCGTCTTCGGCCAGGGACCGCTCACAGCCGCCAGCCCGGTCTTCCCGTTCCAGGATCAGGCCGACGTGCTGATCCACCCTCGGCTCGCCGCCGATGCTTTGGGCGCGACGAGGATGGACCGGCCGGAATGGACCGCGACCCACTATCTAACCGGTGAAATCTACCTGACGCTCACCAACAACAATGCGACGCTGAGGCCACTGAACGGCACCGACGCCGCCAATCCGCGCCACTATAACGACCCGCGCGGGGCGACGAACCAGTTCGGCAATCCGAACGGCCACATCCTCAGGTTGCGCGAAACCGGCGACAACAGCGAATCGCTGACCTTCACCTGGGACAACTATCTGTTCGGTGCCGGCTCGGACCTCAACGCGACCAACATCAACCTGTCCAGCCTCGACGCGACGAACGACTTTTCCAGTCCCGACGGGATCTGGTTCGCGCGACCGACCAATCCGTCGGGTCTGATCAATCCGCTGCTCTGGATTCAAACCGACGACGGCGCCTTCACCGATGTCACCAACAATCAGATGCTGGCCGCTTTGCCGGGCCGCACCGGCGACGGCGGCGCGCGCACCATCACCAACACGGGTTCGGGCGGCGCCACCGCGACGCAAGCGACCTTCGTCGGCGCGGTGCCCGGCGTGAAGCTCAAGCGCTTCATGGTCGGTCCGAAGGGATGCGAAATCACCGGTGTCGACTCGACCCCGGACGGGCGCACCCTGTTCGTGAATATCCAACATCCCGGTGAGGGCGGCGGCCCGACCAACATCACCTCGAACTGGCCGCAGAGCCAGACGGGTCAGGCGAGCGGACGCCCGCGTTCGGCGACAGTCGCGGTCACCAAGGACGATGGCGGCGTGGTGGGGCTCTAGACCTTCCGTATTCCGGTAGCCGGCCTCGTTCAGCGCCGGCTACCGGAACAGCGGCAGGCTCGGCATACCTTTGGTGATCAGCGATCGGCCGGCGACGGGCGGCCGAGCAGGTCGGCGGTGGTCGTCACCTCGCAGAATTCCATCGCCAGCGTCGCGACATGGGCCGCCTGGATCGCCGTCGCCGGAATCGTGCCGCCCAGGCCGTCGGGCAGGTCGAAGCAGTCGCAGGCGTCGGCGGCGAGAACGAACGTCCAGCCCATGTTGGCGCCGGTGCGGATCGTCGTCGATACGCACATGTCGGTCGAGATGCCGAAGGTCACGATCCGCTCGGCGCCCAGCCGCCGCAGCCTGAGGTCGAGATCGGTGCCGATGAAGGCCGAATTGACGCTCTTCGAGAGCACCGGCTCCTCGCCTTGCGGTTCGAAGCCCTCGCGGAAGGCACTGCCCCAGTGGCCGGGCGCGAGCGACGAGCCGGGCTGCACCGAAACGTGGCGGACATGGATGATCGGCGCGCCGGCCGCGCGCCAGTGCGCAAGCAAAGCGCGGCCATTGGCTTCCATCTCGCCGTTCCAGCGCGGCGGCCAGGACGGTTCGTCGAAGCCGCGCTGGACGTCGATCGGCAGCAGCACGGTCCCGAGCCCTACGTTCATGACCTAGCCGCCGAAGCCGGTCCCCAGGAAGCTCGGAACGGGACCGTTCCAGCCCTCTTCGGGGGCTTCGGGTTCCGGCTCGCGAGCCGCCCGCTCGGGCTTGCGCGCGCGCTCACGGCGCGGCGGCTCTTCCCGCTCCGCCCGGCGAGCGGGATGCTCGTCACGTTCTTCCCGGCGGGCGGGGCGGTCGTCGCGCGCGCGTTCCTCGCGGCGAGGACGGGGCTCGCGCTCGCGCCTGGGCGCCGCGCGCGGCTCGCTCTTCTCGTTCGCTGCGCCGTCCAGCTCGGGAATCTTCATGCCGGTGAGCTTCTGGATATTGTCGATCGATTCCTCGTCGGCGGAGGTGACGAGGGTGATCGCGATACCGGTCTTGCCCGCCCGGCCGGTGCGGCCGATGCGGTGGACATAATCGTCCGGATGCCACGGCACGTCATAATTGAAGATGTGGCTGACGTCCTTGATGTCGAGTCCGCGGGCGGCAACATCGGAGGCAACAAGCACGTTGATTTCGTCCGCCTTGAAGCGGGCGAGTTCGCTGATCCGCTCGGATTGCTCCATGTCGCCATGAATCTGGCCCACCTTGAGGTGGCCGCGCTTCAGGCTGGTGGCGAGCTCGCGCACCGTCGTCTTGCGATTGCAGAAGACGATCGCGGAGCGGACCGCGTCGGTGCGCAGCAGATCGGCGAGCACGTCGCGCTTCCTGCGCGAATCGACGCGCAGGATGCGCTGGTCGATCAAAAGGTTGGTCTGCGCCGGCCGGGCGACCTCGATCGACTTGGGATTGTCGAGGAACTTGTCGGCCAGCTTCTTGATCGCCGGCGGCATGGTCGCCGAGAACAGCAGGGTCTGCCGCTGCCTGGGCAGCTTGGTGCAGATTTCCTCGATGTCCGGGATGAACCCCATGTCGAGCATCCGGTCCGCCTCGTCGATGACGAGCAGGCTGCAGCCGGTGAGCAGGATCTTGCCGCGCCCGAACAGGTCCATCAGCCGGCCGGGCGTCGCGATCAGCACGTCGACGCCTTTTTCCAGCTTCTTGATCTGGTCGGCCATGTTCGTGCCGCCGATCAGCAGCGCCATGTTGAGCTTGTGATATTTCCCGTATTTGTCGAAATTCTCCGACACCTGCATGGCCAGCTCGCGGGTCGGCTCGAGGATCAGCGAGCGCGGCATGCGCGCCCGGCTCCGCCCCTCCCCCAGGATATCGATCATCGGCAGCACGAAGGCGGCGGTCTTGCCGGTGCCGGTCTGGGCGATGCCGATCAGGTCGCGCATCATCAGCACGGACGGGATCGCCTGCTTCTGGATCGGCGTCGGCGTGTCGTAGCCCGACTCCGCGACGGCGCGGAGCAATTCGTCGGAAAGGCCGAGATCGGCAAAGCTCATGGA
>NZ_JBQTIN010000078.1:0-8988 GCF_052388015.1 Sphingosinicella sp. | reverse complement strand
GGCGCTCGAGCATCTCGACAAGGATCTGAAGCGCGTCGTCTTCGGCCAGGACGAGGCGATCGGCCGGCTCGCTTCGGCGATCAAGCTCGCCCGGGCGGGCCTGCGCGACCCCGACAAGCCGATCGGCTCCTATCTGTTCAGCGGCCCGACCGGCGTCGGCAAGACCGAGGTCGCGCGCCAGCTCGCCTCGATCATGGGGATTCCGCTGCAGCGCTTCGACATGTCGGAATATATGGAGCGGCACTCGGTCTCACGGCTGATCGGCGCCCCGCCGGGCTATGTCGGCTACGATCAGGGCGGCCTGCTGACCGACGCGGTCGACCAGCACCCGCACTCCGTCCTCCTCCTCGACGAGATCGAGAAGGCGCATCCGGACCTGTTCAACATCCTCCTGCAGATCATGGACCACGGCAAATTGACCGACCATCACGGCAAGTCGGTCGATTTCCGCAACGTGATCCTGATCATGACCACCAATGCCGGCGCGTCCGATATGGCGAGCGAGGGCATCGGCTTCGGCAATGTCTCCAAGGAGGATGCCAGCGAGGAGGCGGTGAAGCGGATCTTCACCCCCGAATTCCGCAACCGGCTCGATGCGATCGTGCCGTTCGGCTATTTGCCGACCGACGTCGTCGCCCGGGTCGTCGACAAGTTCGTCCTCCAGCTCGAGCTCCAGCTCGCCGACCGCAACGTCCATATCGAGCTCGATGACGAGGCCCGCGCCTGGCTGACCGAGCGCGGCTACGACCGGCTCTACGGCGCTCGCCCGATGGGGCGGCTCGTGCAGGAAAAGATCAAACAGCCGCTCGCCGAGGAACTGCTGTTCGGCAAGCTCGTCCATGGCGGCGAGGTCAAGGTCCGGATCAAGGACAACGCGCCGACCTTCGAGATCATCCCGGCCCCGCCGAAAGCGGCCAAGGCGAGGAAGTCCGCCGGCAAGCCGAAGAAGGTCGCGCCGGAGGAGAAAGCCTAGATGTGCCTAGTGCGCGGCGTCCGCATGGGCGCCGTCGCAGGCCATCCTGAGCGCGCTGATCCGGTCGTTCCACACCGGCCCCAGCGCCGGCCGGGCGCCGGTGAAGTTGGCGCGCGCGCCGCCGAACACGATCGTCTGATAGGCGATCAACCGGCAGCCGGGCGCACAGGCGATCGAGGAAATGCGGTCGTTCCACGCCCGGCCAACCCATTCCATCGCCGCGCCGTCGCGCGCCACCAGCCGCCGGCCGCCATAATTTTCATTCTCGTAGGCGGCGCAGGTCCGCTCGGCGAGGCCAGGCGGCGACGCTCCTTCGCCCGGCTGCGCTCCCGGCTCATAGCCCGTCCAGGGCCGCCACCGTGACTCCTGACTCGCAGCCGGCGGATCGTCCGCCATCGCCAGCGCCGCTCCCGCCAATAGCCATCCCAACAGGATCGCGCCGAGATAAGTTCCCCTCATCCTCCGCCTCCCTCATGCGCCGCCCGGATGGCGCGATGGCGCGCGCCGAGCGAGAGTGTTTCCCACACCGCAACCGTCAACACCACAGCCGCGACGGCGAGCGCAAGCAGCCAAGGCTCGACATAAGTCGCAACCGGCGCCAGCGCGGCAAGCGCCCCAAGCCCGACAAGGTGCGATAGCGGCCAGTATCGCGCCCCGGTCGCCCGCTTGAACGCCGCATTGCCGAACAGATAGAGCGCCGGCCCGCCCAGCGACCCGGCAATCACATAAGGCGCGGCATGGCCGTGCGGATGCGCGATCACCCATTCGGTCGCCGCCGCGGCGACGATGATCCCGGCGACGATCGGCAGGTGCAAATAGGTGTAAGCGAGTCGCGCCACCCGGCCCGGATCGTCGCTGGCGCGGAACATATGCTCGGCCCGTTCGGCCCCGATGTTGAAATAGATCCACCACATCGCGGCCGTTCCGGCAAAGGCGGCGCCGAACGCCAGGATCGTGGCGCCATCCCAGGGCATGCCGGCGAAGGTCGCACCCAAAACGAGGATCGATTCGCCGAGTGCGAGGATGATGAACAGGCCGCAGCGCTCGGCCATATGATGGGGATCGACGCGCCACTCGATCGTGCGCGAAGGGCCCAGGCCCGGCACATACATGGAAAAGGCCGGCGCCAGGGTCCAGATCGCCAACGCCGCCGCCCACAGCCACAGTCGCGACTCCGGCGCCGCGAACCCGCCGGCGACAAAGAAGATACCAGCAGCGGCCTGCCAGCACAGGATGCGCAGGAAGTTCTTTGCGTTGGTCGGATTATGCACGCGGTTGGCGGCGATCATGAACAGGCTGCGGCCGAGCTCCATCGCGACATAGGCGATCGCGAGATGAGGCCCGCGTGCGCCGAACGCGTCGGGGATCGACATCGAAACGACGAGGCCGGCGCCCATCAGCGCGAACAGAAGCAGGCGAACGCGCGTCCGGCCGGGATTGAGCCAGTTGGTCACCCAGGCGGTGTTGATCCAGGTCCACCAGATGGCGACGATCAGCAGCCCGGTCTCGACGAACCCCCTCGGATCGGGGTGCGCGATCAGCCGGTGCGAAAGCTGGGTGATCGCGAAGACGAAGACAAGATCGAAGAACAGCTCGACCGGCTCGACCCGCGCCTCGCCGGCTTCCCTGAGCAGATGGTGCCTTGCCGATCGCGTCACGCGCGCTCCCGCGGGCTGGAGATCAGGTCAGCGCTATCACGCCCGACGCGAGACTTGAAGGATCAGCGGCGCCGGCCGCGCCGCTCGTTATACCATTGACGGATGAAGGCGGCCTGGCAGCCCGATTGGCCGGCGGAACCGACGACCGAGCAGCTGTCCGGCCGCATCGTCCGCGCATCCTCCTCCAACACCTCGTTGCGCGCCTGCCAGGAGCTCTCGGCGGGGCGGTCACGCCGCTCGCGCAGCGCCGGCGGGACGCGATAGCGCTCCTCCTCGGGCCGCCGGGCGCAGACGACGACTTCCTCATCGTCCCGCGCCTCCGGGCAATGATCCTCGCCATAGACGGTGATGTGGATCTGGCGCACCGGTTCCGCAGCCGACGCAGAACCTGGGGCGAAGGCGAGCAAAAGCGGAACAAGCGTCAACAGGCGGCGAAACGTCACCGGAATCCTCCGTTTCACCCCTGTGCAACGCACCGTCGGGGGAAGTTGCGGCAAGATTATGGCGGTCAGATCAGCCGGATCGCGGCGAAGCCGCCGATCAGGGCGACGAGCAGACCGGCGCCGATCAGGTTGAGCCGCCGCTCGATGAAGTCCTGGACCGGCGGGCCGTAGCGCCGCAGCGCCCAGGCGATCAGGAAGAAGCGGCCGCCGCGGGTGATCGCCGCGAGCAGCACGAAGAGCGGGAAATTATACTGGAAGAAGCCGCTGGCGATGGTGACGATCTTGAACGGGATCGGGGTGAACCCCTTCACCAGGATCACCGCCGCGCCCCAATCGGCATACCAGCGCTCCATCTCGGCGAGGCCGTCATGCGCGCCGTAGAGGTTGATCAGCCACAGGCCGACGCTGTCGTAAAGGAAATAGCCGATGAAATAGCCGACGATGCCGCCGAGCACCGAGGCGACGGTGCAGACGGTCGCGATGCGATAGGCCTCCTCGCGACGGGCGAGGATCATCGGCACCAGCATCACGTCCGGTGGGATCGGGAAGAAGGAGGATTCCGCGAACGAGACGCCGGCCATGTAGCGCACCGCATGGCGGTGGCCGGCGAGCCGGAGCGTCCAGAAGTAGAGCGAGCGGAACATCGCGGGCGCTTAGCGGTGGCGGCCGCGGCAGGCTAGCCCCGCTCCGCGGCAGCGCGCGCCGGTTATCGGGCTTCGATCAGTTCTCCACGCAATTGTACGGCGCAAGGCTCATCCGAAGCTGGGCCAGAGTTTGGGTCAGCCGATATTGCTCGAAGTCTTGCTGTTCGGCCCGTTCCGTGAGCATTCGGGCCATCGCAGCAGGGCTGTCCACGGGTCCGGTGCTGAATCCAAGCGCGTTCATCCGCTGCCGATAGATGGGATAGCGTTCGTTCAGTCGCTCCTCCGGCGTGGAAGCGGCATCACCCTCGATGAAATTGGCCGTCGCCCGGAGGCGGCGGATGCTGAGGCCGAGATTTTCGATCTCATCGCGTACACGTCGGATCCGCCTTTGCAGCTCCCTGCACTCAAGCTCCGCATCCGGATTGCGTTGATTGTTGCCGCGCCCATAGCCCGACCGATCGGCATTGTCGGAATCCGCCGTCGTCTGGGGCCGTCCACCGCCTCCGCGCCCGTTGCCGGCCGGATCGGCATAAGCGCCGCTGTCGGAATCAGTGATGCCGGTTCGGGTTGATCCGCCCGGGCGCTGTCCACCGCCGCGTCCGTTTCCGACCGGATCCGCATAAGCGCCGCCGTCGGAGTCGGTTATGCCGGTCCGGGCCGGGCCTTGCTGATGCGATCCGCCGCCGCGCCCGCGGCCCGCGGGGTCGGCCCCGGGCCCGCTGTCGCTATCCGTGACCTGCGCCCGCCCCGGCGGCGTCAGCGCCAACCCGCCGCCGAGCAGCGCGCTGCCGCCAACCACCCGCGCCATGAAGGAGCGACGATTGAGCTTGCGATTGGTTTTCATCGGCTCTCTCCCCCGCCGATCAAGGGGGAGAGCATCGACCGGTTGTCATGCCGGCGCAAGCAAAATGACTCAGGCCGCGGTTCGCTCCAGGAAGGCCGCCTCGCGCTCGACCCAGGGCTTGAAGCTCGGCCGGTCGAGGATCGCCGCGACGTAACGGCTGACCTTCGGCCAGCGCGCCGGATCGATCGCCACGTTGAGATGCCGGAGGTTTACGAACGGGCCGGCGACCGCGATGTCGGCAAGGGTGATTCGATCCTCGACCAGGAAGCCGCTGTCGGGGATAACCCGCTCCAGATAATCGAGCAGCGGCGGCAGCTCGTCGCACTCCGCCTTGCGCGCGATTTCCTCGTCACCCGGCACGCCCAGGAAGCGCGGGCCGACGATCCGGTTGAAGAACATCTTGCCGCCGCAAGCGAACAGGATCGTGTCGGCATATTCGTCGAACCAGATCGTCCGCGCACGCGCGCGCGGCTCGGTCGGGATCAGGTTCGGCTCCGGCTTGATCGCGTCGAGATAGGCGACGATCGCCGAGGAATCGGAGATCGCGAAATCGCCGTCGCGAAAGCCCGGCATCTTGCCGAACGGGCTCGCCTCCAGGAATTCCGGATCCTTGTTGCCGGGCGCGCTCGGTTTGAGCTCGACGTCGATGCCCTTCTCGGCGGCGAAGGCCATCACCTTGCGGACGAACGGCGACAGGGTCGATCCATAGACGATCATGGCGGGCTCCCGATTTTTGTAACGAGTCGTAGCTTATGACCTGCGCTCGGCCCGGGCAATCGGATTGTCGATCAAGCGCGCAGGAAGGGCGGGCGGCGCAGATAGGTGAGCCAGCGCCACAGCCATTCGAGCGGCCCGAAGCGGAAGACGCGCAGCCAGAGCGGGCTGAAGACGAGCTGGAAGGCCCAGATCGCGAAGACGACATAATAGAGTTGGTGGCGCTCCAGCTGACCGTACCAACCCATCAGAACGAACAGCGTGAGGCAGATCACCGAGTGCATCAGGTAGTTGGTGACCGCCATCCGACCGACTGCCGCGAAGGCCGAACGCAGCCAGCCGAGCAGGCCCGAGCGTACGAAGAGCAGCAGCGCCCCCAGATGCCCGACCGTCATCGCCAGCCGGCCGAGATCGTAGCTGACATTGGCCTCGGCGAAGGACAGGGCGCTGAACTGATGGCCGATGATCCAGCTCGTCTCGAGGAAATTGACGGTGAGGCCGACCGCATAGCCGCCCAGCATCATGCCGACATAGACGCCGGTGCGGCGATGCAGGGTCAGCACCCCCAGGCGGAACAGCGCCATGCCGATCAGCATCATCCCGAAGACGTCGAAGAAAAAGCGGTAGAGGCCCCAAGTCTGCCAGTAGACGTTGTAGGGCAGCACGTACCAGAAGGCGGAGACATAGCCGCCGCGCATCGCTTCGGTCGTTCGCGCCACGCTCTCCGGGGTCGAGACATATTCGGTCCGCGCGCTCTCCCAGGCCGAGATGGCGGCATTGTCGTAATTCTCCTCGCCGGCGTCGCGCGCCGCGACCGCCGCTTCATAAGCGGCGCTCTGCTGCAGGGCTTCCCGCGCCTCCCAGAGACTCCAGGCCGCGCCAAGCAGCAGCGTCGCAATCCCGATCGTCATCAGCGACCGCGCCGCCATGTTGCGGAACGGAAAGACGAACAAAGCGATGATGCCGTAGGCGTAGAGAATGTCGCCATACCAGGCGAGCAGGAAGGCGTTGATCATGCCGAAGGCGATCAGCCACAGGTTTCGCCGGACATAGAGATCGGCCGCGTCCGGCCTGCCGGCCGCTTCGAGCCGCGCCATGAACAGGATCGCGCTCGCCCCGAACAGCATCGAGAAGAGCGCCCGCTGCGTGCCCTCGAAACCGATTTCGGTGACGATCCAGACGAGCAGGTTCGCGCCGGTCGCGCCGCCTGAATTCTGCGGGTTGGTATAGGCGTCGGGCAGGCCGAAGGCGGTGATGTTCATCAGCAGGATGCCGCACAAAGCGACGCCACGGACGAAATCGAGCGCCTCGATCCGGTCGCCCGCCGGCGCCGCGGGCTCCCGACCTCCCGGCGGCGCGGGCGGCAATGGCGCGGCCATGATGACGGTGCGCTGCTCGCCCGGATCGATCGCCGCCATGCGGTCTGCTCCCCTTCCCCGCCTGTCTTGTCGCGCCAGATCGCCGCGACGGCAAGGGCGCGATTGCCCCTTGTCCCCGAGGCGATTTGGAGCGAGGCTGCACCAGCGGAGGATCGATGACCCCAGGCCGCAAGCTCAACCGCCGTTCCTTCCTCGCCGCCGTCATCGGCGGCGGCGCGGTGGCGGGCGGCGCGGCGGCGCTGGTCATCGGGCGCAGCGGCGCGCCGATCGCCTCGGGAAACGGCATCACCGATTCGGACCGCGGCCAGATCGCCGACGCCGCGGCGAACGGCCGCGGCACGCCGCGAGGCTATACGGACAGCGACCTTGCGCCGGTGCGAGACGCGCAGGCGGCGGGCCGCGGCCCGGGTGCGCGCAGCCGACCGGCCGCGGCGGCCGGTGAGCGCGCGCCGGCTGCCGCGAGCGTCCGCGCGCCGGCCTCAAGCGGCTGCTCGGACGCCGATGTCGGCGTCGTCGCCGACGCCGGCGGCCGCGGCCGCGCCTGCGCCAGCCGGCGCTCCTGATCGGCCCCTCACGACGGTGCGCTTGAGCGCCGCTGGCGCGCAGGACAGCCAATACCGTAACTTCCGCAGGTTCCGCTTGCGCTGGGTCCGATTCAGGCAGAAGCTGGCGCGGCTTGAAGCAGACGGAGGGTGCGATGAAGACCTTTCGGAAACTCAACCGCCGTTCATTCTTCGCCAGCGTCGCCGGCGGTATGCTGGTCGGCGGCGGCGCGACCGCAATGATCGTCGGACGGGCGCAGGCGCAATCGAATCAGACCTATACGGGGGTTACCGATTCGGACACCGGCGCCGGCCGCGCCGACCGGCCCGGCTACGGCACCGGCACGCGCAACCGCTACACCGATCAGGACAGGGGGCCGGGCGCCGATCCCCAGTTCGGCGGACGCGGACCCGGTGCGAGGTCGCAGGGCAGCCCTTCGGGCCAAGGACGCTATGGGGAGTTCGCCACCCATTGCTCGGACGCGGACGGCGGGCCGGGGGCGGATCCCGGCGGACGAGGGCGCAGCTGCAGCGGCCGGCCGGTCGGGCCGCGCAACAGGACGCCGACGAACACGCGGCATTGCACCGACTCCGATCGGGGCAACAGCGCCGACCTGCCGCAGCAGGGCGTGCGCTGCTGAAGCTGCGGGAGACGCTCAGCCGATCCGATAATGGTCGGCGAGACGATCGAGCGCGAGGGAGAGGACGAGGCGGCCGGCCCGGGCCGGCCAGCCGAGCGCTTGCTCAGCCTCGCGCATCCCTTCGCCGGCGCAGACAATCCGCCACAAGATGTCGGCAAGGCCGGAACCAGCGGCCGCGACCGCCGTCTCGAAGCGGCGCCTGGCAACGAGTTGAACCTCTGTCGCTGCGGCCGGGTCGGACGGACCGCGCGCGCCGCGCCCCATGGGCGCGGCGTCCCAGCGCATAGTGACCACGGGCGGAAGGTTGGCCCGCTCCCAGTCGCCGCGCAGCTGCTCTCCCGCATCGAACTGACGCGCGCTGATCAGACCCCGCGCCTTGAGCCAGCCGAGCGGCGATTCGGCGAGGTTGACCGTGACGCTGCGCACCGGACGGGTTTTGCCACGCGCCGCCGGTCGCGCCGGCCCCTCCTCGCGCACCGCACGTTCGGTCAGCAGTCTGTTCTTCATTATGCGCTCCTCCTGATTCGCGAATCCTCTTGCCATTCCGGCGCGCATGTAGGAAAGTCGCGAACCATTGGGGTTCGAGGGCCAAGACCATGATCACCCGCATCCGCGAGGTCCGCCGGGCGAAGAAGCTCACGCTGCAGGAGGTCGCCGACCGCTGCGATCCGCCGACCACGCCGCAGACGATCGGCCGGCTGGAGACCGGCACCCGCACCGTCTCGGTCGGCTGGCTGAACCGGATCGCCGGCGCGCTCGGCGTCGAGGCGGGCGACCTCGTCAAGCTGCCGGATCGCGAGGACGTGCCGATCGCCGCCTTGCTCGATCATGACGGCGCGCATGCGCCGCGGCGCGAGGGCGTCGTCGTGCCGCCGCAGACCGCGCCAGGGCTGGTGGCGATGACGGTGGCGTCGAGCGTCGGCGACTATCGCAGCGGCGACGAGATCTGGCTGGGCCGGCTCGCGCCCGAGGCTTTTTCGGGCGCCCTCAACCGCGACGTGCTCGTCCCCCGCCCCGCCGGCCGCTTCATCTTCGGCCGGCTGATCGGGCGCGAGGACAACAAGCTCCACATCCTGCCGCTCGGCGCCGGCGGCCGCCAGAGCGTGGTCACCGATCCGCCCTGGGCGGCGGTGGCGGTGAAGCTGATCCG
>NZ_JBQTIN010000077.1:0-5814 GCF_052388015.1 Sphingosinicella sp. | reverse complement strand
ATGGCGCTGGGCGCGATCAACGCGCAATTGCCCGAGACGATCGGCGGATCGGCCGACCTCACTGGTTCGAACAATACCAAAACAAAGGATCAGAACCCGCTCACCAGGAACGATTATTCGGGTCGCTACATCTACTATGGCATTCGCGAGTTCGGGATGGCGGCGGCGATGAACGGGATGGCGCTGCACGGTGGCGTGATCCCTTATGGCGGCACCTTCCTGATCTTCTCCGATTATGCCCGGCCGGCGATCCGGCTGTCGGCGCTCCAGCAGATTCGAGTCGTCTATGTGATGACCCACGATTCGATCGGCCTTGGCGAGGACGGGCCGACCCATCAGCCGATCGAGCAGCTCACCGGCCTGCGCGCGATGCCGAACCTCGACGTCTACCGCCCGGCCGATGCGGTCGAGACCGCGGAATGCTGGGAGCTCGCGCTGCGCAAGAAAGATGGGCCGTCGCTGCTGGCGCTCACCCGGCAGAATCTGCCGCCGCTCCGGCTGAAGGCGCTGGACGAGAATCTCTGCGCGCGGGGCGCCTATCGGCTGCGGCGCGCAATCAAGGGGCGGCGGGTCGTGCTGCTCGCGACGGGATCGGAGGTCGCGCTGGCGATCGAGGTCGCCGAGGCGCTGGAAGATCATGCGATCGGCTCGGACGTCGTTTCCATGCCCTGCTGGGAGCGGTTCGAGGCGCAGGATGAGGCTTACCGCGCCGACCTGCTGCCGCCGGGCGTGCTGATCGTCTCGATCGAGGCGGGCGCGACCCTGGGCTGGGAGCGCTATGCCAGCCTCAATATCGGCCTCGACCGCTTCGGCGCTTCGGCCCCGGCCGAGGATTTGTTCAACCGCTTCGGCTTCTCGGTCGAGGCGATCGTGCCACGGATATTGAATGCATTGGGAGTGAAGGAATGACCAAAGTTGCGATCAATGGCTTCGGGCGGATTGGCCGCCTCGTCGCGCGGGCGATCCTCGCCAAGCCGGAGAGCGGGCTGGAGCTGGTCGCGATCAACGATCTCGCCGACGCGGAGTCGAACGCTTTGCTGTTCAAGCGCGACAGCGTCCACGGCCCCTATCCGGGCGAGGTTCGGGCCGACGGCAACGATCTGATCGTCGACGGCAAGCGGATCAAGGTGACGGCCGAGAAGGACCCGGCGAACCTGCCGCACGCGGAGAACGGGGTCGATATCGCGCTGGAGTGCACCGGCTTCTTCGCGGATCGGGAGAGCGCCCGGAAGCACCTCGACGCCGGCGCCAAACGGGTGCTGATCTCCGCGCCTGCAAAGGGCGTCGATCTCACGGTGGTCTACGGCGTCAACCACGACAAGCTGACCGCCGAGCACACAATCGTCTCGAACGCCTCCTGCACAACGAACTGCCTCGCGCCGGTCGCGAAGGTGATGAACGACGTGATCGGGATCGAGCGCGGCCTGATGACGACGGTCCACGCTTACACCAACGACCAGAAGATCCTCGATCAGATCCATAGCGACAAGCGCCGCGCCCGCGCCGCCGCGATGTCGATGATCCCGACCACCACCGGCGCCGCCCGCGCCGTCGCCGAGGTGCTGCCGGAGCTGAAGGGCAAGCTGGATGGCTCGGCGATCCGCGTGCCGACGCCGAATGTCAGCCTGGTCGATCTCACCTTCACGCCGAAGCGCGACACCTCGGTCGAGGAAGTGAACAGCGCGCTGAAGGCGGCGTCCGAGAGCGGGCCGCTGGCGAGCGTGCTCGACTATACCGACGAGCCTCTGGTCTCGATCGATTTCAACCACAATCCGGCCAGCTCGACCGTCGACAGCCTCGAAACGGCGGTGCTGGAGGGCAGATTGGTCCGCGTCGTTTCCTGGTACGACAATGAATGGGGTTTCTCGAACCGCATGGTCGACACCGCAGCGGCGATGGCGAGGCTGATTTGATGTCATGATGTCATTCCGCGCCGTCCCCTTTTTCCGTCATGCCAGCGGAAGCTGGCATCCATACGGAGTCAGCATGGACCCCAGCTTTCGCTGGGGTGACGGAAGTTAGGTGACCGGATTCCGGACCCTTGACGATCTCGGCGACGTTCGTGGCAAGCGCGCGCTGGTCCGTGTCGACCTCAACGTGCCGATGCAGGATGGGGCGGTCAGCGACGACACGCGCTTCGTGGCGACGCTGCCGACCGTGACCGAGCTCGCCGACAAGGGCGCGATCGTCCTGCTGCTCGCCCATTTCGGCCGGCCCAAGGGCGCAAAGCGGCCGGACATGTCTCTGTCGCTGATCACCCAGGCCTATGCCGGAATGCTTGGCCGCTCGGTCCAGTTCGTGCCGGAGAGCGAGGGAGAGGGCGTCGCGGCGGCGATCCGCGTGCTGCGGCCCGGCGACGTCGCGATCCTGGAAAATACCCGCTTCTACCCCGGCGAGGAGGAGAACGATCCCGCGCTGGCCGCCTCTATGGCGGCGAACGGCGATTTCTACATCAACGACGCTTTCTCCGCCGCCCATCGCGCCCATGCCTCGACCGAGGCTCTCGCCCATCTGCTGCCCGCTTATGCCGGGCGGGCGATGGAGAAGGAGCTCAACGCGCTGGCGGCGGCGCTCGGCAGCCCGGAGCGGCCGGTCGCGGCGGTGGTCGGCGGGGCGAAGGTCTCGACCAAGCTCGACGTGCTGAAGCATCTGGTCGGCAAGGTCGATCATCTGATCATCGGTGGCGGCATGGCGAACACCTTCCTCGCCGCGCGCGGCGTCGCGATCGGCAAGAGCCTCGCCGAGCGCGATTTGACCGGGACGGCGGACGAGATCCTCGACGCCGCCGAAAAAGCGAATTGCACCGTGCATCTGCCCTATGACGTGGTGGTGGCCAAGGAGTTCGCGGCCAACCCGCCGAGTCTTCGCACCTGCAACGTCCATGAGGTCGCCGGGGACGAGATGATCCTCGATATCGGCCCGGCGGCGGTCGAGGCGCTGGCCGACGTGCTCAAGACCTGCCGCACTCTGGTCTGGAACGGGCCGCTGGGCGCGTTCGAGACGCCGCCCTTCGACGCGGCCACCGTCGCGCTCGCCCGCACCGCCGCGGCGCTGACCCAGGAGGGCAGCCTGATTTCGATCGCCGGCGGCGGCGACACCGTCGCGGCGCTCAACCAGGCCGGCGTGGCCGATGATTTCACTTTCGTCTCCACCGCTGGCGGCGCCTTCCTCGAATGGATGGAAGGCAAGGCGCTGCCGGGCGTTGCCGCGCTGATGCGCTGAACCCGATCACGATCCCAAGAGGAACCGAAGATGCAAGATTCCGAGATGATGGCGAAGATGGCAGGCGGGAAGGGCTTCATCGCCGCGCTCGATCAGAGCGGCGGCTCAACGCCCAGGGCGCTGAAAGGCTACGGGATCGGGGTAAGCGCTTATTCGAACGACGAGGAGATGTTCGGCCTCATTCACGAGATGCGCAGCCGGATCATCACCTCGCCCGCCTTCACCGGCGACAAGGTGATCGGCGCGATCCTGTTCGAGCGGACGATGGACGGCACGATCGACGGCCAGCCGGTGCCGGCGGTGCTGAAGGCGCGCGGCGTCGTCCCCTTCATCAAGATCGACAAGGGGCTGGAGGGCGAGGCAGAAGGCGTCCAGCTGATGAAGCCGATGCCGGAGCTGGGCGCGCTGCTCAGCCGCGCCAGGGGCCTCGGCGTGTTTGGCACCAAGGAGCGCTCGGTGATCAACCTCGCCAACCGCGCGGGCATCGCCGGGGTCGTCGACCAGCAGTTCGAGGTGGCGAAGCAGGTGCTCGCCGCCGGCCTCGTCCCGATCATCGAACCGGAGGTGAACATCAAGAGCCCGGAGCGGGCCGAGGCCGACCAGATCCTGCTCGAGGAGCTGACCCGCGCGCTCGGCGACATCCTCGGCGAAGCCAAGGTGATGCTGAAACTCTCGCTGCCCGTGCAGCCCGGCCTGTTCGACAGCCTCGTCGATCATCCGCGCGTGCTGCGCGTGGTCGCCCTCTCCGGCGGCTACAACCGGCCGGAGGCCTGCGCCGAGCTGGCAAAGAACCGCGGCGTTATCGCCAGCTTTTCGCGCGCTTTGCTGGAGGATCTGCGCCATTCAATGAGCGATCAGGAGTTCGACCGGGCACTCGGCGCGGCGATCGACGACATCTATCAGGGCTCGACCGTCAAGGCGTGAGGCAGGCCCGCCGCGGCCTGCTTCTCGACAACGCGCTCGACACGGCTAACCCTGCGGTCATGGGCGACGAATCGGGCGCGCGTCCATTGCCGGGGGGCGAATATGCGTTTAATTCTGCTTATCGCCGCTGCGTTCATTTTCACGTCGCCGGCGCTGTCGCGCTCGACCATGACGGCCCAGCCGCCATCGGCCGAGCGACTGGACACCGACCTGGCGAGCTATGGCCGGTTCCTGGGCGAGATCGCGCGCATCCAGCAGCCCGTGCAGCAACAGCTCTCCCGGTTACAGGGCGAGTGGCGGGCAGCGACGCAGCAGGGCGATCCTCGCATCGCGAGCGAGAGGTTCCGTCCGGTCATCGCGCGCGCCCTTGCCGTTATCGCCGAGGCCAATTCCGCCTTTCGTTCGCTCCAGGCGCCGGACCTGGCGCCGCTTGACCTCCCCGAGGACATCCGGCCGGCCGAGCTCGTCCGTCAAATGATCAGGACGAACGAGCAGGCGGCCAATGTGATCGAGGGCTACCAGCCGCTGCTCGACGCCATGATTCGCAACGACGCGGCGGCGGCAGGCGTCGCGGCCAACGGGTTGATCAGCGGCGTCCGGCTGCTTCTGGAATCGCAGATCCTGCTTACGAGAGCGGCAATGGCGACGACGCCGCGTGAGGAAAGCTCCTGGGAGATGCAGAATGTGGAGCTGGTCTTCTACCGTTCGGCGGTGCGCACGCTCTCGGCCTGGCCGCGAAGCGGCGGCTCTCCGACCGACCCCACGCTGGCCAGCGATCTGCGCGCGATGGCGGATGAGCTGGAACGGACGGCCGAGGAGGGAACCGCCAAGCTGGAGCGCGAAATGGCCGATTTTTCCGCCCAGATACCGGAGCTGGAGCGCGGCAATGATGCCGCCAGTGCTTCGATCTTGCGGCGAACCATGGCGGCGCTGTCGGTCGACAGGGAAATTTTCGTCGTGGCGCGTGATCTCGCGGCCGTCCTGCGAAGAGGGGCCGACTCAATCGGCCCAACCATCTCGCTCGCGGACCTGACGCGGCTGTTTAGTCACGCCCAGACCTTCCGCGCGAGATTCGACGACATCATCCGCCGCGAGGCGGCGGCGGTCGCGGAGTTGGCGCCGTCAAATTGAGCGCTTTTTTTTTGCGGTCGCTGGCGATCGCCGCCGGAGACACGCTTCCTTGGCGAATATTGAACCGCTACGGCGACGCGATGCCGAGCGAAGAGACACTCTCCCAGCCGGAAGCCGCGCCGGCCATCGGCCGTGCCGGACCAACTCCGCTTTGCCAGCTCTATCTGATCTCGCCGCTCGACGTGGGCGGCGATTTTGCGGAGCGGTTGCGGGCGGCGCTGGGCGCCGGGCCGGTCGCCGCGTTCCAGTTCCGGATGAAGGGCGTCGACCAGCATGACGCGGCGCGGCTCGCCGAGCCGTTGCAGCGCATCTGCGCCGAGCAAAACGTTGCGTTCATCGTCAATGACGACATGGCGTTGGCCAAGCGGCTCGGTGCGGACGGCGTGCATCTGGGGCAGAGCGACGGCGATCCGCGCGAGGCGCGGCGGCTCCTGGGCCCCGGCGCGCAGATCGGTGTCACCTGCCACGACAGCCGGCATCTGGCGATGGAGGCCGGGGAGGCCGGGGCGGACTATGTCGCCTTCGGCGCCTTCTACC
>NZ_JBQTIN010000076.1:0-17076 GCF_052388015.1 Sphingosinicella sp. | reverse complement strand
TCCATAACCTGCCGCCATTTCGCTGCCGAAAGCCCTTGGGGCGTGATAGCAGTGGGGCAACGGCCGCGACCGACGGCAGGAGGGGCGAAGGGTGAGGGCGATGGCGTCACTGGCAGAGAGCAGCGTTGCGCCGCCCGACAAGGTCGTGCCGACGGGGCTTCGCCGCCAAGCGCTCTATTTGCTGCTCGGCTTCTCGGCCGGCCTCCCCTTCTACATGTTCTCGACCGTTCTGACGCTGCGGCTGCAGGCGCACGAGATCGGGATCGTCGTCATCGGCTTCTTCGCCTGGGTGCAATTGCTGCCGACTTTCAAGTTCCTGTGGGCGCCGCTGCTCGATCGCTACCTGGTGCCGGGGTTCGGCCGTTTCTGGGGAAAGCGGCGCGGCTGGATCATGCTCGCCCAGCTCGGCATCTTCACCTCGATGGCGTCGATGGCGTTCGTGTCGCCTGGCGACTCGCTGCCCATCACCGCTTTGTTCGCGGTGCTGCTCGCCTTCTGGACGACGACGCTCGAAGTCGCGGCCGACGCCTGGCGCATCGAGCTCGCCCCGACCCAGGCGGAGCAGGGCCCGGTCGCTGCCGCCAACCTCTGGGGCTACCGCACCGCCATGGTCGCGGCGGGGAGCGGCGCGCTGCTGGTTGCCGATCAACCCGATTGGGGCTGGACCGGCGCCTATCTGGCGATCGCCGCCGCTGCGTTCGTTCCCTTTCCCATGCTTGTGGCGATGCGACCGGATCCCGAAGGTCATGGCAACCGGGCCGGGTCGCTGGCCGCCGGCCTTGTCGCGAGCGTCGTCATCCTGCTGGCGGTGACGGCCGTGACCGCGGCGATCGGCTGGGTGCTGCTCGGCGCAGCTTCGGGCATGGGGATCAGCGGCCAGACCAATGTCACGCCCTACGTCCTTGCGCTCTGCATGGTCCCCTTCCTGATCATGGCGGCCGCGCTGCCGAAGATCCGGAACCTGCCTCCTTCGGCGCCGGCGCGGCGCTCGATCGCCATCGGCCCTTATGTGGAGTTCTTCTGGCGTTACGGCTTCATGGCGCTGGCGCTGATGGCGTTCGTCTCGATCTACCGGATGGGCGACGTACTGGCCCTGAACCTTTCCAAGCCGATGATCCGCGGCCTCGGTTATTCGCTGAGCGAGATCGGCCGCGCCGATTCCTATGTCGCGCTGGTCGCCAGCATGACCGGCGTCGCGCTCGGTGGCTGGATGGCGGCGCGCTGGCGCCAGTCATGGGCGCTCACGGTCGGCGCGATCTTCGCGGCGATCGGCAATTTCGGTTTCGTCTGGCTCGCTCACCAGCCGCCGGTCGAAGCGACGCTTTACCTTGCCACCGCGCTCGACCAGTTCGGCAACGGCATGGCCGGCACGATCTTCGTCGTCTACCTCTCGCTGCTCGTCGATCCGCGCCACCCAGGCGCGCAATATGCGTTCCTGTCCGGCTTCGCCTTCCTGCTGCCGCGGCTGCTGTCGGGTTCCGGCGGCGCGATGGTCGAGAGCTTCAACGCCGCGGGCTATAACGGCTTCGATATCTTCTTCGTCATTTCCGGCGTCGCCAGCCTGGCCGCGATCCTCTTCCTGCCGCTGATCAGCCGCGCCCGGCCCCGGCCGCGCGACGACGAGGCGGAGGCGTGAGCGAGGCCATCGACCGCGCCTTCGCGCCGGCGCTTGCCGCGGTCGAGGACGGGCGCATTCCCGGTGCCACGCTCGGCGTCGCCACGGCGGACGGGCGCAGGGCAGTCCGCGTCGCCGGCATGGCCGCGCTGGTGCCGGAGCCGGCGCCGCTGACCGAGGCCCACTGGTTCGATCTCGCCTCGGTGTCCAAGGTGATCGCCACCACGACGATGATCCTGTCGCTGGCCGAGGCGGGCCGGATCGACCTCGACCGGCCGCTGACCGACGCCATCCCGGATCTGCGCCAATATGACGTCGCCAATGCCGCTGAGCGGCGATTGACCTTCCGCGACTGTCTCGCCCATCGCACCTTCCTGCCCGCGGTCGAGCCGATCTACACTTATGGCGACGATCCGGAGCGGCTGCGCGCCTTCGTCCTGCAGCGGGAATGGTGCCACGGCGAGCCCTGCTATTCCGACATCAATTTCATCCTGCTCGGCATCGCGATCGAGCGGATCACCGGCGCGCCGCTTTCGGCCTGGCCGCTTCCCGAAGGCCTTGCCTTCGGCCCGCCGCCGGGGCCGGCGGTCGCAACCGAGGCCTGCCCCTGGCGCGGCCGGGTGATGAAGGGCGAGGTGCATGACGAAAATGCCTGGGCGCTCGGCGGGGCGCCGGGCCATGCCGGGCTGTTCGGCACCGTTGCGGGCGTGCTCGGCTATGCGCGGGGCCTGCTCGATGGCAGTGCCTCGCGTTTCCAGCTGGAAGCGATCCGGAGCCACCTCCACGCCAACCGGACCTGCGGTTGGGAGAAACGGTTCACCGGCTGGCACGGCGGCGACGCCTGCTCCGGCGAGACGATCGGCCATACCGGCTTCACCGGCACCGGTCTTTGGGTGGACTTCCAGCGCGGCCTGGCCTGGACGCTGCTCACCAACCGGATCCATCCGACTCGCCATCGCGAGACCGGCATCCTGGAATTGCGCCGCGCCACCGGAGACGCGGTGATCGCCGTCCTCGGCTAGTTCGCCTCCGCAATCGCCACCAGCGCCGCGTCCATCACTGCCGTCGCGCTGCCGCCGCCGGGAACATCGTTGGCAAAGAAGGAAAAGGTGAGTGTGCGTCCGCTTCTGGCAATCATGTATCCGGAAAGCGCATTGGTCGCGTTCAGCGTCCCGGTCTTGGCGAACAGACGCCGTTCGAGCGCGGTCCCGCGGAACCGGCGGGCGAGCGTGCCGTCCACCCCGGCGACAGGGAAGGTCTCCCGCCAGGCGGCGCCCCACGGCTGGGTCGCGGCCCAGCGCAGTAAGGCGGCGACGGCACGCGGGGCCATTCTGTTGTAGGTCGACATGCCCGATCCGTCCGAAAGGTCCCAGCTCGTCCGCGGCGCGCCGGCCTGGCCCATCATCGCGTCGATCGCGGCGACACCGTCCGAGATCGACCCGGACCCCCGGACCAGGCCGAGACGGCGGATCATCAACTCGGCATGGAGATTCTGGCTTTCCTTGTTGATTCGGGCGAGATCCTGGGCGAGCGGCGGGGGGACCAGCCTCGCCAACACTGGCGCGGGCGAAACCACCGGCGGCGCGTTATTGGTCGACTGCTCGCCCTCGCCGCCCTCGGCCGCCCGGTGGCGGACGCCGACCCCGCCAGTCACCCGGACGCCCCGCGCCTCCAGCATCGCGCGCAGCCGACTCGCGGCATAGTGCGCCGGATCGTCGATGCCGAGACGCAGGTTTTCCGGCTGGGCGGTCGCGGCGATGCGCCCGGTGAGGCGGAGCTCCAGGCTGCCGGGCAGGCGGGTGAAGCGGAGCTGTGTCGCCCCGTCCGCAACCGTGACCGCGCTGTTGACGATCCGGTAGTAAGGGAGGTGATCGAGCGCCGGCGGCTGGCCAACCGCGCCGGGCGTGACCCTGAATCTGAGCTCATTGTCGTCGAGGGTCAGGGCCGAGATCGCGGTGCCGTAGGCGGACGCGATATTGTTCCAGCTCATCCCGGGGCTCCAGCGCTGGTCCGGAAAGAGAGTGTCGTCGCCGATCACGTCGCGCACGCGCCGGGTTCGCGCCGCGACCGCATCCGCCAAGGCGGCGAGGCAGTTCGTGACGCAGTCGGGCGCGCTCGACAGACGTGCGTCGCCATATCCCACGAGGATCACGTCGCGTGTCCCGCGCCGGCTTTCTTCCAGACGCACGGCGGCGCCTCCGGCCGTGTCCGGCTGGTCCAGCCCGGTCAGGGTCGCGAACGCCGCCGCGGTGGTGAACAGCTTGGTGTTGGAGGCCGGGATGAAGCGGTCGTTCGGGTTGATCGCGATCAGCTCGCGCCCATCCGGATCCAGCACGACCAGTCCGAAGCGCGTGCCCGGCCCGGCGCCGGCCAATTGCGCGCTCACGCGCTGCTGAAGGCTCTGCTGCCAGGCCAGTGCCGGAGCGGCCGTGGCGATCGCGAAGGCCAGCAAGGTGGCTCGAGCCAGGATCAGAATGCGCATCATCGCGCGATCCTACGTCGGATCGGCGGCGGAATAACCTGCTCGTTCGTGTGGTGCGGTTCGCCGGCTATGCCGGGCCGCCGGTCACACATAATGGGGGTCGCCGCGTTCCCGCAGCGCTTCATAATGCACGATCGCAGGCTTCCGGCCCAACGGCACCGGACGCCCGTCGCGGAAGGCCCATTCGCCGCGGTCGCAATCATTCCGACGAACATAGCCGTTGATATAGAAGCGGCGCTGGTGGTCGGAGCGATTGGTCCCCGAGCCGTGAACAAGGTAAGGATTCCAAAGGGCTAGGTCGCCAGGATCGAGATCGAGCTTGATCGCGTCGGCCGACGAGAGTCCGACCCTATTCAACGCCGAATCCTGCATCGAACGGCCCAGTACGTCGGCTGAAGTGTCGAGATCGAGGTCGCCGTGGAGATGGCTGCGCGGCACCAGCGACATGCCGCCGGAATCCGGCTTGTGCGGATCGATCGCGAGGCCGGTCTGCACATAGGACGTGGCGAGGTTGCGATAGCATTCGGCCGGCAGGCGGAAGCGCGAATCCTGGTGCCAGGCGAAATCGCCCGCGGCCCCCGGCGCCTTCCAGTGGATCTGGTTGATGATCTGCTTGATGTCGCGCCCGATCAGCGGCTCAAGCAGTGCCGCGAAGCGGGGATCGAGCCGCACTGCGTCCAGCGCCGGCCGGTGGTAGGACGGCCATTGCACCATCTGAACCCGCGGCCCGGCTTCGTCCTGCGCGATCTTGTAGAAGAGGTTGCCGTGCCGGAAGCTGCGGCCGTGCGCCATGCCTTCCGTATGGACCCCATCGATCTCGGCGCCGATCGCGGCGACCTCGTCGGCGCTGAAGAAGCCGCGAACGATGGCGTAACCTTCGCGATGCCAGGCGGCCTCGTCGATCATCGGCAGCTTCCGGCGCGCGGCACATGTGCGAGCCCACGGCCCGACGCAGCCCCGGTCAGCGCGCCATTTTCGACCGCGGCGATGCCGTTGACGAACACCGCCCGGACGCCGGCGGCAAGTTCGGTCGGCCGCTCATAGGTCGCCCGCGCGGCATAGGAACGGGGATCGAAGACAATGATGTCGGCGAACGCCCCGGCACGCAGCCGGCCCCGATCGACCAGGCCGAACGCGTCCGCCGGCCGCGCCGTGCTCCGCTCGATGAAGGCGCGCAGGGTGATCGTGCGGCGGCGCTGCACATATTCCGAATAGAGCCGGGCGAAGCTGCCGTAGGCGCGGGGGTGCCCGGCCGAGGCGTCGGAGCCGGACATCACCCAGGGCTCGCGCATGAAGGCCTCGATGTCGGCTTCGGTCTGATTGAACGAGACGACGCTTGCGTCCGCTTCGCGGATCGCGGCGATCGCGGTTTCGGTCGGATCAGCGGCACCGGCAACCTCGGAAAGCCGGCGGCCGCGATGCCGGCCGGCGGTGATCAGCAGCGACTCAGGTCCACCGCGCCGTCGCAGATTGTCGGCCATCTCGGTCCGCAAGCGGCTTGCGACCGACGCATCTTCGAAGCGCCGCAGCAGCGCCGCCCGCCCGCCGTCCTGCGCCCAGCGCGGCACAAGCGCGGCGACCAGGCTCGTGCCCGAGGCGGACCAGGGATATTGATCGGCGGTGACGCGCTGCCCGGCCCGGCGGGCCGCCTCGATGCGGGCGATGATCGCCGGCGCCTGGCCTTGAACATCGACGCCGAGCGCCTTGATGTGGGAGATGTTGACTGGCAGCCCGGCCTCGCGGCCGATGGTGATCGCCTCGTCCACCGCCGCCGCGAGCCCGATCGAATAAGAGGATTCGTCACGCAAATGGGTGTCGTAGACGCCGCCGCGAGACGCCGCCTCGCGGGCCAGCGCAACGACCTCGTCGGTGCGCGAGAAGCTCTGTGGCGCGTAAAACAGACCGGTCGAGAGGCCGAGCGCGCCCTGACACATCGCCGCCGAGACCATGGCGCGCATCCTCGCCAGCTCTTCCGCCGTGGGCGCCCGGTCGGCCTCGCCGATCACCGCCCGGCGCACCGGGCCGAAGCCGACATAAGCGGCATAATTGATCCCCACCGGTCTCGTCCGGGCGCGGCCCAGCACCGCGGCCACATCCGGATCGCCGCCGCCGTCATTGCCGATCAGCGCGGTCGTCACACCCTGCATCAGGAAAGCGGAGATCAGCCGCGTCCGCGCATCGTCCGAGGCGAGCTGCTCGCCGAGATGGGCATGGGGATCGATGAATCCCGGCGCGACGATCATCCCGCGCGCATCCACGACCCGCGCCGCCCGGTAGTCAAGCCGCCGTCCCACCGCGCGGATGCGATCGCCGGATATCGCCACGTCGCCGACGAACGGCGCGTCCGATCCCGTGTAGATGGTGCCGCCGCGGATGATGAGCTCGACGCGTTCGGTCGCGGTCGCGGCGGAGGCCGCGGATGCAAGCAGCAGCACAATCCATTTGATCGTCATCGCGTTCCCCAGAAGCCGGCAGCGGGCGGATGGATGAATCCACCTGCCTCGCTGATCCCGCCCGGCCTGTCCGTCTGGAGCCATAACGGGCCGTCGAGATCGACGAAATCGGACATCGCGGCGAGATGAAGCGCCGGCGCGATCGACAGCGATGAGCTCACCATGCAGCCGGTCATCAGGCCCAGGCCCAGCGCCCGCGCCTCTCGCGCAACGTCAAGCGCCGCGGTCAGCCCGCCTGCCTTGTCCAGCTTCACATTCACCACTTGGTAGCGGCGCGCGACCGCGCGCAGGTCCTCCAAGACGTGAATCGATTCGTCGGCGCAAATCGGCACCGCCGGCGCAAAGCCCTCCAGCCAGGCGTCGTCGCCAGCCGGCACCGGTTGTTCGAGCAAGGCGACCCGCGCTTCGACGAGCGTCTCCTGTATTTCCTCGACCAGATCGCGGTTCCAGCTTTCGTTCGGATCGACGATCAGCGCCGGGCCGGGCGCCGCCGTCCGCACGGCCAGGATCTGGGCCCGCGGATCCAGCGCATCGACCTTGACCTTGAGCAGCGGCACATCGCCTGCCGCCCCTGCCGCGTCGGCCATTGCGGCGGGCGTGTCGATGGCGATGGTCAGGGCGGTCGCGACCGGCATGAGCGGGCTCCTTCCGATCATCTCCGCGACGTCACGGCCGGACAGCCGGGCCTCCAGATCCCACAAGGCGCAATCCAGAGCATTGCGCGCCGCGCCGGCGGGGAGCGCGTGGAGCAGCGCCTCGCGGCTTGCGCCCTGCTCGACGAGCGCACGCACCTCTTCGATCGCCGCGAGCGCACTCGCCACGCTTTCGCCATAGCGTGGGTACGGAACCGCCTCGCCGCGCCCGATGACCTCCCCCTCGGCGATGGTCACCGTCACGACATCCGCCGCCATCTTCACGCCCCGGGCGATCCGGAACGGCGCGTTCAGCGGGAAGCGATCGTGCTGCTGGCGGAGGGTTCGAAGCATAAGAGATGGTCGATGACGGAATCGGCGCCGAAGCGGACGGGATCGGTGCAGGGCAGCTCCATTTGCGCTTCGACAACGGCGCAAAAGCGCGGCGCTGTCTCCGGGTCCATGGCGGACGTGTTGAGGCAGATGCCCACCGCGCGGACCTCGGGACTGTTCAGCCGCGCCGCCTCCAGATTGCGCTCCAGGCAGTCGACAAGATCGGGAAGCGGGCGACCGGGAATGCCTCGCATGTGCGCGCGGCCCGGTTCATGGCACAGCACCAGGGCTTCAGGCTGTGCCCCGTGCAGAAGGCCGAGCGACACGCCGGCGAAGCTCGGGTGGAAGAGCGAGCCTTGCCCCTCGATCAGGTCCCACCCGTCGTCGTCGCGCGCCGGAGCAAGCCGCTCGATCGCGCCCGAGATGAAATCGGCGACGACCGCGTCGACGGCTATGCCCTCGCCGGCGATCAGGATGCCGGTCTGGCCGGTGGCCCTGAAATCGGCGGCGACGCCCCGTTCGCGAAGGCCGCGGGTCAGCGCGAGCGTCGCGTACATCTTGCCGACCGAGCAATCGGTGCCGACCGTGAGCAGGCGGCGGCCCGGCCGGGGATAGCCTTTGCCGACCGTCAGGCCGGCGGGGGGGTCGCGGACATCGAACAGGCTCAATCCGCGCGCATTCGCCAGCTCGGCGAGGCGCGGCTGGTCGCGAAGCCGCTCATGAAGACCGGAGGCGACATTCAGCCCCGCCTTCAGCGCCGTTGCCGCATCGTCGATAAGATCGGTCCCGACCTGGCCGCCCGCGCCCGCAATGCCGAGGATCAACGTGCGCGCGCCGCCTGCGGCGGCTTCCTCCATGCCGAGCCGCGGCAGGCCGAGCGTCAGCGGGCAATCGTCGTGCCGAAACTCGCCGAGGCAATCCTCGCGCCGGAACTCGGCGACGCCGCGCGACGTCTTCACGCCAAGCGGGTCGCGGCTGTGGCCGAGATAGAGGAGGTAAGGCGACGGAATCATTTGCGGTCGAGCCTAACCGCGCTCGGCAATGCCGTGGCATAGCGAGAGGGCGGCCCGCCATAGCCGGCCGCTATGGAGCGTCGAGAACCCGCTTCAAGGTCTTCAGGAAGTCGTCCGCCAGCGCGCCCGGCGGCCGGTTGATCAGGTGCATGGCGTGGACATCGAATGTGATGTGTGGCCGAAGCGGCCGCATCGACAGACCGGGCACCAGACAGGCTTGAGCGGTGAAGCTGTCGACCACGGTAATCCCCACCCCCTGTCTGACGAGCGCTGCCGCCATGTAGAAGGTTCGCACCGACACGACATCGTCCAGCTCGACGCCGGCCCGCTCCAGCTCCTGGGTGAAGAGCTGGCCGAGCGGGCCGCTGGCGGCAAGGCTGATGAACCTGTGGCCGCGCAGGCGGCCGAGCTCCAGGCTTGGCGGCGCATCGGGCAGGTCTTGCTCGCGATAGAGTGCGACCAGCTCTCCCTCGCCGAGCCAGCGCTGGTTGAGCGGCGCCGACGGCGGCAATTGATAGGCGATCGCGATGTCCGTCTCGCGCTCGTGGAGCTTGCGCAGCAGGTCGTCGTGATGGACCGTCTGCAGATCGAATTTCACGTCGGCATGGGCGCGCAGGAATTGCGACACCGCGGTCGGGATGGCTTCGAGCGCCAGCGACGGCAGCGCCAGGATACGTAGCATGCCGGTGCCGCGACGAATGTTGCGGCCGGCCTCGCGCAGTGCCTGGACGCGGTCCTGAATTTCCCGAACCTCGCCGAACAGGCTGTGCGCGTCCTCGGTCGGCACCAGCCCGCCATTGGCGCGATGGAAGAGCGGAAAGCCAAGCAGGCTTTCGGCGTGCCGCAGCATCTTCGACACGGAAGGCTGCGACACGTTGAGCGCGCGCGCGGCGGCGCTGACCGAGCCGTTCACATAGACGGCATGGAAGATTTCGATGTGGCGGAGATTCATGCTGGCGCCTCTTCGCGGCCATTAAGGCCTATTTTTCGCGCCGCCATAGCTTTTCCCTATGGTCGCCCCAGCGCTTGTGATGCGGCGCGACGCCAAGCCGTCGCTAGCCTGAGTTTCCGCGCACGGGAAAGTTTGCAGATGCTCAACCGACGTTCGTTCCTGCTCGGCTCGGCCGCGACGCTGGCGCTCCTGCCTGTCGCTGCCCGCGCTCAGGGTGTGCCGGTGTCGCGCGCGCGGCAGGTGGCCGCAGCGGGTCTGTCGGCGCCGGTCGAGATCGTCGACGATCCCTATGGCGTGCCCCACATAAGGGCCCGATCGATCCCCGACGCCTTCTTCGGCCAGGGCTATGTCGTCGCGCGCGACCGGCTGTTTCAGATCGATCTGGCGCACCGGCGCGAAATGGGGCGGATGGCCGAAGCGTTCGGACCCGAATTCGCCCCCCACGACGCGGCGGCGCGGCTGTTCCTGTTCCGCGGCGACCTCGACGCCGAGCTGGCCCGCGTGCCGGAGAACATCCTCGCCTGCGCCCGCGCTTATGTGGCCGGGATCAACGCCCGCATCGACGAAGTGCTGGCCGATCCCGCCCTGCTGCCGCGCGAATATGGCATTCTCGGCGTCACGCCGCTGCAGTGGGATCTGCGCAACCTGGTGCTGGCCCGCGGCGGCGGGTTCGGCGGTGTCGCGGACGAGGTTCGCCGCGCCCGCCTCGCCGCGATGGGGCTGCTCGAGCTGGATGCGGTGATTGCACCCTTGCGGCCGGCCTGGGACTTGCGCGTGCCAGAGGGCCTGGACGCCGCGGCCGTGTCGGAGGCGGATCTGGGCGTGCTGCGTCTCGGCGGATTGCCATTCGGCTCGCTCGTCCCCGATCCGGACCCTCCCGCGCCTCCGACCAGCGCCGACGCCGGCAGCAACGCCTGGACGATAGGCCCCGGGCGCAGCGCGACGGGGCGGCCGATCCTCGCCAACGACCCGCATCTCGGCATCGGCGGCCTCGGCCCGCGCCACGTCGCGCATCTGAGCGCGCCCGGGCTGGACGTGATCGGCGGCGGCTCGCCCGGCCTGCCGGGGATCATGCAGGGCCACACGGACCGGTTCGCCTTTGGCCGCACCAATTTCCATATCGACCAGGAGGATCTGTTCGTCCTCGAGCTGCACCCCGACGATCCGGAGCGCTACCGCCATGGCGACGGATGGCGGCGGTTCGACCGCTTCGAGGTGGCGATCCCGGTCAAGAACGCCGCGCCGCATGCCGCGACCTTGCGCTACGCCGTGCAGGGGCCGGTGCTCTCGCACGATCCCGCCCGGCGCCGCGCCACCGCGCTGGCCGCGATCGAGCTGCGACCGGGGGCGAGCGGCGCCTTCGCGATGATCGCGATCAATCTGGCGCGGGACTGGGAAAGCCTGCGCGCGACCGCGTTCCGCTTCCACCCCTCGCCGACCAACTTCCATTATGCGGACATCGACGGAAACCATGGCTGGCAGGTGATCGGCTTCGCGCCCGTCCGTCGCCGGGGCGACGGGCTGATGCCGGTGCCGGGCGACGGCCGCTACGATTGGACCGGGATACGCGACTTTTCCGCGCTGCCGAACGAATACAATCCGGCCAAGGGCTGGTTCGCCTCGGCCAACCAGAACAATTTGCCGGAAGGCTGGCCACGGAATCGCATCCCGGCTTTCTCGTTCCGCGATCCCTATCGTTACCAGCGGATCGCCGGCGTGCTGTCGGCGCAGCCCCGGCACCGGCTCGCCGACAGCGTCGCGCTCATGCACGACACGCTCTCCACGCCTGCGCGACAGCTGGTTGCGCTGCTGCCCGCCCAGGGCACGGCCGAGGCGGCGCCGGCGCTCGCGATGCTGCGCGGCTGGGATGGGCGGCTCGACGCCGACAGCGCCCCGGCAGCGCTGTACCAGATCCTCTGGCGGGAGCTTGGCCGGCGGATGCTCGCGGCGATCGTGCCCGAGCGGGCGCGCGAACTGGTCGACGAGATCGCGCCGTCGGTGCTGCTCGGGCTGCTCGCTTTTCCCGATGCGCGACTCGGCGCCGACCCTGTTGCGGCGCGCGACGCTTTGTTCGACGCCGCGCTCGCCGCCGCCTGGGCGCAGGCGCGCGAGCAACTCGGGTCGGACCCCGCCGCCTGGCGCTGGGGAACGCTGCACCGGGTCACGATCCGTCACCCGCTGTCCCGCATCCCTGCCATCGCCGCCGCCTTCCCGCCGATCGAGGGCGAGGGCTCTGGCGGCGATTCCTACACCCCGATGGCGCGCTGGATCAGGGGAAGCGGCTGGAATGTCAGCGGCGGTGCGAGCTATCTTCAGGCGATCGACGTCGGCGCCTGGGACAATTCGCTGTTCCTCAACCTTCCCGGCAATTCCAACGACCCGCGCTCAGGCCATTATCGCGACCTCTATCCGCACTGGATAAGCGGCGAGATGCGGCCGATGCTCTTCAGTCGCCGCGCCGTGGACGCCCACGCCACCCGCCGCACCATCCTGCGCCCCTAGCGCGCCAGCGCCTCGCACAGCCGGTCGGTCGCCAACGCGATACGGGATTCGGGCATGTCGCGGTTGGACGCGTCGTTGCGTACCCCGCGCGTCTCGGTGTTGAAGGCGAGCAGGCTGCCGGCGCGCTGGTCAGGACAGAGGCTGAGATAGGCGCGGAAGCCGTTCTGGTCGCCATTATGGCCGACGAAGCGCACCGGCCCGGCCGCGTCGATGAAGAAGCTGAGCCCGCTTTGCGTCGTCCGCGCCATCCGCCCCTGGGTGAAGTCCTCCCCGGCGGCGATCACCGGCCGCCACATCTCCTCCAGCGAGGAGCGCCGCAGCACCAGATCGTATTCCGTCGCCCGCGCCGGATCGCCGATCAGGAAGGCGAGGTAGCGCGCCATGTCGGTCATCGGCGCGTTGAGGCCGCCGTTCGATACGGTGACGCCGGTATCGACATCGAACGGCGCCGCGACCCGCCGGCCGTTCCTGATGTAATAAGAGTGCGAGCGGTGCCGCAGCAAATGCGGCGGCGTGCGGTCGAAATAGGAGTCGTGCATGCCGAGCGGCCGGAGGATGTTCTTGTCGACATAGACCTCGAAATCCTCGCCGGTCAGCCGCTCGATCACCTGCCCCAGATAGACGATGCCGGGATTGGAATAGCTGAAGCGCGAGCCCGGCCGGAACAGCACCTGTGTATAAGGCAGCATCGCCTCCAGCTGCGCCCAGCCGGGCGGCTCGAACGGCTGCCACTCCTGATCGCGCCACGGCCAGGTGCCGCCGCGAAAGCCGGCGCTGTGGCTCATCAGCATCCGGATGGTGATCGCGTCCGCAGAGCCGAACGGGTTGTGCACCCGGGCGAGCTCGGGGACGTAGCGCGTGATCGGATCGTCCAGCGACAAGAGGCCGCGGTCGCGCAGCTGCATGATCGCGATCCCGGTCATCGTCTTGGTGATCGAGGCCCAATGGTAGATCGTGTTTGCATCGACCGCGACGCCCGCCTCGGCGTCCTGCGCGCCAAGATGATCGGCGGCGACGGTCCGCCCCTCCCGCACGAAATAGAAGCTGCTTCCGGCGATCCCCGCGCGCCGCACGCCGCCGCGATGGAGCTGGCGAAATTCGCCCAGCGCCGCCTCGAAGCGCCGCTCGTCGGCCGCGGCCGGGCTGGCGGCCAGGGCCGCGGCAAGCGGCCCGGCGATGAGGAACATGGCGGCGAACCGACGGCGCATGGCGAACGTTCTCCTTTCCTGCGTCATTGTGATCGGCCGCCGGCACCGATCTGCCAGAAGTCGACCGGCGTGTCGCCCCGGCCGGCAAGGAACTCGACCACCGCGGCGGCGATACGGGGTGCCGCCCGGCCGTCGCCATAGGGAAATACGGGCTTTGAGCGCGCGGCATATTCGGCCGCGTCGTCGAGCAAGGCCGCGACCTCGCGCACGATGACGTCGGGGTCGGTCCCAACCAGCCGCGCCGCGCCCAGCGCCACCGCCTCGGGCCGCTCGGTGACCTCGCGCATCACCAGCACCGGCTTGCCGATCGCCGGCGCTTCTTCCTGCACCCCGCCGGAATCGGTCAGCACGACCGCCGCCGCCTGCATCAGCGCGACCATCTCGACATAGCCGACCGGCGGAACGAGGCGGATATTCGGATGGCCGCCGAGACGCGCGGCCACCGGTTCGCGGACGTTCGGGTTGAGGTGCACCGGATAGAGGATCTCGACATCGCCGCGCGCCGCCAGCCGCGCCAGCGCCGCGCAGATACGCTCGAAGCCCGGGCCAAAGCTCTCGCGGCGATGGCCGGTGACCAGGATCAGCCGCTTGGCCGGATCGGGCGCCAGCCCGGCGCGCGCCAGCTCGCCGCCGTCGAGCCGGCCGGCGACATGGAGCAGCGCGTCGATCCCCGTATTGCCCGTGACGACTATCGTCCGATCGCGCGGGCTCTCGCGGCGCAAGTTCGCCGCCGCGCCCGCGGTGGGTGCGAGCAGCAGGCTGGCGACCGTGTCGATCGCGACCCGGTTGAACTCCTCGGGAAAGGGCCGGGCGAGATCGTGCGAGCGCAACCCCGCCTCGACATGGCCAATCAGCACGCCGGCGTGGAAGGCGGCAAGCGCCGCGGCCATCGCCGTCGTCGTGTCGCCATGGACGAGCATCAGCGCGGGCCGCTCCGCCTCGATCAGCCCTGCGATCGCGGGCATCGCCCGCGTGGCGACGTCAGTGGGCGTCTGCCCTTCGGTCATCAGCCCGAGGTCACGATCGGGTTGCTCGTCGAACGCTGCGAAGGCCTGACCGAGCAGCTCGCGATGCTGACCGGTCGCGACGAGGCGCAGCGGCACTCCGGCGGCGCGCAGCGCCCGCACCACCGGCAGCATCTTGATCGCCTCGGGCCGGGTGCCGATGACAGTCAGGACGAAGGGCTTGCTCACGGCTTCGGCATGCCGGTCCGCTTCGACCGCCGCAAGCCGGGCGCGCCACTTGCTTGAGATTTGAGGCGCGACGTGCTTTGGTTCGCGTCGATCCGAAACAGGGAGCCATGCAATGACGCTCATCGATCGTGCCAAGAACATCCTGCTGACGCCGAAGACGGAATGGGGCGTCATCGACGCCGAGCCGGCCACGGTGCAGGGCCTCTATACCAGCTACGTCCTCATCCTCGCCGCGATCGGCCCGATTGCGATGCTGATCGGCCAACAGGTTTTCGGCTGGGGCGCGATGGGCGTGACGATCAAGCCGCCGCTCAATTATTCGATCGGCCTCGCGGTCATCACCTACGTTCTGGGCCTCGTCAGCGTCTATGTGATGGCGCTGATCATCGACGCGCTGGCGCCCAGCTTCAACGGCACCAAGAACCAGATCCAGGCCATGAAGGTCGCCGCCTACGCGCCGACCGCGGCCTGGCTCGCCGGCATCTTCCAGATCGTGCCGGGGCTCGCCTTCCTCGGCATCGTCGGCCTGTACAGCCTCTATCTCTATTATCTCGGCATGCCCCGCCTGATGCGGGTGCCCGAGGACAAGGCGCTGGGCTATGTGGTCGTCGTTTGCGTCGCCTATGTGATCGTCTTCTTCGTGGTGAGTTATATCGCGACGATGATGGCCTTGTCCTTCTTCGGCGCGCCGTCGCTGGCGATCGGCGGCGGCCGGATCACGATCGGCTAATCGCCGAACAGCTCCGCCTGGACGGCGTGCGCGAGCGCGCCGTCCAGCACCGCCGCCTTCGCCCATTCCATGTCGCGCGCCAGATAGCGGTCGGCGGCGTGGAACGGGACGGTGGCGCGGATCGCCGCCAGCGTCTCGGCGAGCGGCGGCGAGCTTACGAGAGGCGCGTGGAAATCCAGCCCCTGCGCCGCCGCCAGCAATTCGATCCCGATCACCCCGGCCGCATTGTGCGCGACCCGCCGCGCCTTCAGCGCACCGTGCGTCGCCATCGAGACATGGTCTTCCTGCCCCGCGGAGGTCGGGATCGTGTCGACGCTGGCCGGGAAGGCGAGGCTCTTATTCTCCGAGACGAGCGCGGCAGCGGCGACCTGGGCGATCATGAAGCCCGAATTGACCCCCGAATCCTCGATCAGGAAGGGCGGCAGGCCGCTCATCTTGGGATCGATCAGCACCGCCAGCCGACGCTCGGCGATCGAGCCGATCTCGCACAGCGCCAGCACGAGGATGTCGGCCGCGAAGGCGACGGGCTCGGCGTGAAAATTGCCGCCTGAGAGCGCGTCCTCGCCGAACAGCAGGGGATTGTCGCTGACCGCATTGGCCTCGATCTCGAGCGTCCGCGCCGCACTACGAATCAAATCGAGCACCGCGCCCATCACCTGCGGCTGGCAGCGGAAGCTGTACGGGTCCTGCACCTTCTCGCAATCGTCATGGCTGTGGCGGATCGGGCTCTCGCTAAGCAGACCGCGCAGCACGGCGGCGACCGCGATCTGCCCCGGCTGGCCGCGCGCGTCATGGATGCGGGGATCGAAAGCGACATCGGTCCCTTTGAGCGCGTCCGTCGCCATCGCGCCGCTGACCAGGGCCGTGGCGAAGATGCGCTCGGCGCTGAACAGCACGTCGAGCGCGATCGCGGTCGAGGCTTGCGTGCCGTTGATCAATGCCAGCCCCTCCTTGGGGCCGAGCACCAGCGGCTCCAGCCCCAGCCGCGCCAGCGCCTCAGCCGCCGGCAGCGTCTCCCCGCCGAGCGCGACCTCGCCCTCGCCGATCAAGGCCGCGCTCATATGGGCGAGCGGGGCGAGATCGCCCGATGCCCCCACCGAGCCCTGACTCGGCACGACGGGCAGCGCATCCGCCTCGATCAGCGCGAGCAGCCGCTCGACGATCGCGCGGCGAACGCCACTATGGCCGCGCCCCAGCCCGATCGCTTTCAGCGCCATCATCAGCCGCACGATCCGGGCTGGCAGCGGCTCGCCGAGCCCTGCGCTGTGCGAGAGAATCAAATTGCGCTGCAGCTCGGCGAGCCGCTCCGGCGGGATGCGGGTGCTGGCGAGCAGGCCGAAGCCGGTATTGATCCCGTAGACGGTCCGCCCGCTGGCGACGATCGCCTCCACCGCCGCCGCCGACGCGTCGATCGCCGTCCAGGCTTCGTCCGTCAAAGCGACCGGCGCGCCGTCCCAGACCGCGCGCAGCTCGGCCAGCGTCACCGAACCGGGCCGCAGCGCGCTCACCGCCCCACCATCGGCAAATCCAGCCCCTGCTCGCGCGCGCACTCGATCGCGATCTCATAGCCCGCGTCGGCATGGCGCATCACGCCCGTGCCGGGATCGTTCCACAGCACCCGTTTGAGCCGCCGCGCCGCGTCGTCCGTCCCGTCGGCGACGATCACCATGCCGCTATGCTGCGAAAAGCCCATGCCGACGCCGCCGCCATGATGAAGCGAGACCCAGGTCGCGCCCGAGGCGGCGTTGAGCAAAGCGTTGAGCAACGGCCAGTCGGAGACCGCGTCGGAGCCGTCCTTCATGGCCTCGGTCTCGCGATTGGGGCTGGCGACAGAACCGCTGTCGAGATGATCACGGCCGATCACGACCGGCGCTTTCAGCTCGCCTGAGGCCACCATCTCATTGAAGGCCAGGCCGAGCCGGTGCCGCTGCCCCAGCCCGACCCAGCAGATGCGCGCCGGCAG
>NZ_JBQTIN010000075.1:0-15153 GCF_052388015.1 Sphingosinicella sp. | reverse complement strand
CGCTGATGGACGATGGCCTCGCGTGGGCGCGCGGGAAGGGCGCGCGCTTGATGTATCTCAGCGTTTGGGAAAACAACACGCGGGCGCAGGCGTTCTACAAACGCTACGGCTTCGAGCACGTGAAAGAACACAAGTTCATGGTCGGCCGCGTCGCCGATCGCGACTTCATCTGGCGTTTGGCGCTTTAGGACTCAATTCGAGTCAGTAACGTCTCGGAAACCAAATCAGTCGCTTTTGGGCGACTCGATTCGGTTGTGGGGACGCCCGGATGACACAGAACGACGCGCTGGCCGCTTATCTTGGACCAGAGCTTTTTGAGCGGCTCGATTGGGGCCGACTCTCGCACAAGCAACGTGACGCGATTCTCTCCGTGTTCCGAGTCGGATTAGGCGCCGGTGTACAGTCGGGCGCCGTGTCGACGATCGACGCGGTGCTGGCGCGCGGCAAAGTGCTGATCTGCGAGGACGGTTCGCAGTGGCAGGCGCGTGAGCGCGATGATGCTGAACTTATTGAGGATTGGGGCGCCGGCTCGCTGGTCGCGATCCATCATCACATGATCTACAAGCTCGACCCTTACCAAGCGGCAGAGGTTGAGTTGTTGCGGCTCTGAGCGCTAGCCTGACGGTTCATTGCGGAGCCGTATCAATGTCCAGCTACGAAACCATCAAACTTGAAGTCGCCAATGGCGTGGCGACGATGACGCTCAACCGGCCGGACCGGATGAACGCGTTCACCGACCAGATGGTGCGCGACATGATCGCGGGCTTCGACGAGACCGACGCCAACGACGACGTGCGTGCTGTGATCGTCACCGGCGAGGGCCGCGCGTTCTGCGCCGGCGCGGACTTGGGTTCGGGCGGGGCGACGTTCGATTACGAAAAGCGGCTGGCGCAACGCGATGGCGGGGCGAGCAAGTTCGATCCCGATCGCGCGCGCGATGGCGGCGGGCAGGTCGGCATTCGCATCTATGAAAGCCTGAAGCCGGTGATCGCGGCAATCAATGGCGCGGCGGTAGGCGTCGGCGCGACGATGACGTTGCCGATGGACATTCGCCTCGCCGTGCCGGGCGCGAAGATGGGCTTTGTGTTCGCACGACGGGGGATCGTGCCGGAGACGTTGTCGTCGTATTTCTTGCCGCGCTTGGTCGGAGTATCGACGGCGCTTGAATGGACGATGACGGGCCGTGTGTTCACGAGCGAAGAGGCCAAAGAGCGCGGGCTGGTGCGTTCGCTGCATGCCCCCGATGAGTTGCTGCTAGCGGCGCAAGCGCTCGCGCGCGAGATCGCCGACAACACCGCGCCGGTGTCAGTGGCGTTGGCGCGTCGCATGTTGCTCGACATGCTTGATGCTGACCATCCTATGGAAGCGCACCGGCTGGAGAGCCGGCTGATGGTGGCGCGCGGGCAAGCAGGCGACGCGAAAGAGGGCGTGACCTCGTTCCTGGAAAAGCGCACGCCGAACTATCCGGACAAGGTGTCGAAGGATTTACCTCAACCGTACCCGTGGCGGCCGACGCCGCCGTTCAAAGGCTAACGGTTAGCGCCGGTACTGAATGAAGCCGAGATGGCGCGCGACTTGGTCGTAGAGTTTGCGCGCGACTGTGTTGGTTTCGTGCGTCAGCCAATAGACGCGCTCAGCGCCGCGTTGGTCGGCAAAATCATAGACCGCTTCGATCAACGCGCGGGCGGCGCCGCGGCCGCGTGCCCGCTCGGCGACGAAGAGGTCTTCGAGATAACAGAAATCTCCGACCGACCAGGTGCCGCGATGGAAGACGAGATGTGTGAAGCCGATGAGGGCGCCGTTCTCATCTTCGGCGACTAGGCATGTCATCGGCTCGGCGGGATCGTGGAAGCGCGCCCATGTGGTGTCGGTGACGGCGCGCGGGAGTTCGGAATTGTAGAACTCCAGATACCCCGCCCAAAGTGGCTCCCAGGCGGCGCGATCATCGGGGCGGGCGAGACGAATGTTCATTTGCGGATCTCTGCATCGGCGCGCTCTTCAGTTTCGGCGGCTTCGCCGTCATCGTCGCGCGTCATGAAGAATGTGCCCGACGTGTCTTTGCGAATGGTCCACTTGCCTTCGATGCGCAACAGGCTTTCGTCGACCGTGCCGTCGTAGCGGACCGCATGGCGGATGCCTTCGTGATTGTAGAACTTGGTGAAGGTCACCGCGGAACCGTTGCGCACGCCTTCGATCTCGGCATTGAGCACTGAGGTCGTGGAGTCGAGAAACTCGTTTGGCTCCTGCGTCGCACCCACGAACGCGCCGCCGACTTCTTCGATCTGTGCGTTGAAGACGGTTTCGTGTCCGAACGCGTAACGATAAGCGCCGCTCCAGCTGCCCGTGAGCGACGAGCGGCGCTTGCTCATTGCATCACGCTTTGCCCATGGCGCGATCGACGTTGTCGGCGATGGCGTCGAGGAAATTCTCGGTGGTGAGCCAAGTTTTACTGTCGCCAACCAGGACGGCGAGGTCCTTGGTCATCTTGCCGGACTCGAGCGTGTCGACCGTGATCTTTTCCAGGAGCAGCGCGTAGTCGATGAGCTTCTGGTTGTTGTCTAGCTTGCCGCGATGGGCAAGGCCGCGCGTCCAGGCGAAGATCGAAGCGACGGAGTTGGTCGAAGTCGGCTCACCTCTTTGATGCTGGCGATAGTGGCGCGTCACGGTGCCGTGCGCGGCTTCCGCTTCCATCGTCTTGCCGTCTGGCGTGATCAGCACGGAGGTCATCAGGCCGAGTGAGCCGAAGCCTTGAGCGACGGTGTCGGACTGCACGTCGCCTTCGTAGTTCTTGCACGCCCAGACGTAGCCGCCCGACCACTTCAACGCCGACGCGACCATGTCGTCGATCAGGCGGTGTTCGTAAGTGAGCTTGCGCTTATCGAACTCGGCTTTGAATTCGGCGTCGAAAATCTCTTGGAAGATGTCCTTGAAGCGGCCGTCATAGGCTTTGAGGATCGTGTTCTTGGTCGAGAGATAGACCGGCCATTCGCGGACCAGGCCGTAATTGAGGCAGGCGCGGGCGAAGTCGCGGATCGATTGGTCGAGATTGTACATCCCCATCGCGACGCCGCCGCCGGGATAGTCGAACACCTCATGCTCGATCACCTGGCCGTCCGCGCCCTCCCACTTCATGGTGAGCTTGCCGGGGCCGGGGACGACGAAGTCGGTCGCCTTATACTGGTCGGCGAAGGCATGGCGTCCGACGACGATCGGGTCGGTCCAGCTCGGGATCAGGCGCGGCACGTTGTCGATCACGATCGGCTCGCGGAAGATGGTGCCGCCCAGTATGTTGCGGATCGTGCCGTTCGGCGATTTCCACATCTTCTTGAGGCCGAACTCCTCGACCCGGGCCTCGTCCGGCGTGATCGTCGCGCACTTCACGCCGACGCCATGCTGCTTGATCGCGTTCGCCGCCTCGACCGTGACCTTGTCCTCGGTCGCGTCGCGATTCTCGATGCCGAGGTCGTAATGGATCAGGTCGAGGTCGAGATAGGGGAGGACCAGCCGCTCGCGGATCCATTGCCAGATGATCCGCGTCATCTCGTCGCCGTCCAGCTCGACGACCGGATTCTTCACCTCGATCTTCGCCATGCCCCTCGCGCTTTCCCTGTTAGAGCGTTCGGGCCGGGGCTGTAGGCGGCGACGCGCGGTCGATCAACCGGGCGTTCCGGTTGTTTCGTCGCTGCGCCGCGCCTAAAGCGCGGCGAATGAGTTCACTGGAAAAGCCGGACGCCGTCACGACGCCGACCGTCCGCTACCGGATGCCGGGCGTGCATCCCGAAGGCCGCAAGTTCGTCGTCATCGCCGGCGCGATCACCGCGTTGCTGTGGTGGGTGCTGGACTGGGACATCCTCGGCTGGCTGTTCGCCGGTGTCACGGTCTGGACCGCCGCGTTCTTCCGCGACCCGGTCCGCACGACGCCGGGCGGGGAGGGGCTGATTATCGCCCCGGCCGACGGGATGGTGACGATGATTGCCACCGTGCCGCCGCCCAAGGAACTGACCGGCGGCGAGGACGGGATGAGCGGCGAGCCGGTGATCCGGGTCTCGATCTTCATGTCCGTGTTCGACGTGCACATCAACCGGTCCCCGATCGCAGGCACGATCGGCAAGGTCGTCTACATCGCCGGCAAGTTCCTGAACGCCGATCTCGACAAGGCGAGCGAGGACAATGAGCGCCAGCACATCCTCGTCGTCGCCGAGGACGGAACCAAGGTCGCCTTCACGCAGATCGCCGGGCTGGTGGCGCGGCGGATCGTGCCCTGGGTGAAGGCCGGCGATCGGGTGGTCGCCGGGCAGCGCGTCGGGCTGATCCGTTTCGGCAGTCGGGTCGACGTCTATCTGCCCGCCGGCACCTCGTCGCAGCTGCTGCTCGGCCAGCGGGCGATCGCCGGCGAGACAATCGTGGCAAGGATCGGCGTTTCGGAATTGATCGAGGGCGTCGCCCAGTGAACCCGCCGCGGGAGGAACGGCGCGCGGTTCCCCGCAGCGGCATTCCCTTACGCGCCGTCGTTCCCAATGCGGTGACCGCGCTCGCCTTGTGCGTGGGCCTCAGCGGGGTGCGCTTTGCGATCGCGGGCGATTGGGAGAGCGCGATCATCATGATCATTGCCGCCGCCTTGCTCGACGGGATGGACGGGCGGATCGCGCGGGCGCTGCGCGGCCAGACGCGGTTCGGCGCCGAGCTCGATTCGCTGTCCGACGTGATCGCGTTCGGGGTGTCGCCGGCGATCATCGTCTATCTGTGGTCGCTGCACGCCTGGCCCCGCTTCGGCTGGCTGTTCGCAATCGCTTATGCGGCCTGCATGGCGCTCCGGCTCGCGCGCTTCAACGCGCGGATCGACATCGAGGACCAGCCGCACAAATCGGCCGGGTTTCTGACCGGCGTGCCGGCACCGGTGGGGGCGGGGCTGCTGCTGCTGCCGATGTTCCTGTGGATCGCGAGCGACCGGCAATGGGCCGTGCTGCAGGACTATCGCGTCGTGGCGCCCTGGGCGGCGTTCTCGGCCTTCCTGCTCATTTCGAGCATCGCGACCTTTTCCTGGGGGTCTCTGCGCCTGAGGCGGCACGTTCGGCTCGAAGCCATCGTTGGGATCGCTCTGACTGGGGCCGCGCTGATCACCGCCCCATGGGAGACGCTGAGCGTCGTCGCGATCATCTATCTGGTGCTGATCCCGTTCAGTGTCTTCAGCTATGCGCGCGTCAAGCGGCAGCGCGCCGCGCTTGCCGCGGCGCCGCCGGGCGCGCCGGACGAAGCGCCTCGCCCCTGAGCGCTGCGGCGATCTCGGCCCATCGGGCCTTCACGATCTGCTCGAGAATGACGGCCAGCACGACCAGCAGGCCGGCGAAGAATGCGCCCGTCAACATTTGAGCCACAGCTTTTCCCCTTCTTATCCACAGCTTAACTCCGCAACGGTGTGGAGGTTCCTGTGCCGCGCGGACGATGCTTATGTTCTTGTTATGTTCTAATGTCAATAGCCGATCGAGGGGTTGATTTGCGGATTGGTCGCGGCTAAGCGCGCCGCCATCCCACACGCAGGGCCACCATACCGGTGCCCGCTTCAGCTTAGGCGACGGCGGGTTCTCGGCCCTGCGGAGGCATAACCGGAAGGAGAAACGATATGGCGTCCACCGACGTCAGCATGCAGGCATTGCTCGAGGCCGGAGCGCATTTCGGCCACCAGACCCATCGCTGGAACCCGAAGATGAAGCCGTACATCTTCGGCGAGCGGAACGGGGTTCACATTATCGACCTGTCGCAGACCGTGCCGCTGCTCGCGCGCGCGCTCGATTTCGTCCGCCAGACCGCGGCGAGCGGCGGCAAGGTTCTCTTCGTCGGCACCAAGCGCCAGGCGCAAGATCCGATCGCCGAGGCGGCGCGCCGCTCGGGCCAGCATTTCGTCAACCACCGCTGGCTGGGCGGCATGCTCACCAACTGGAAGACGATCTCCAACTCGATCAAGCGCTTCAAGAGCCTCGAGGAGCAGCTCGGGGGCGACACCGCCGGCCTCACCAAGAAGGAGGTGCTGCAGCTCACCCGCGAGCGCGACAAGTTCGAGCTCAGCCTCGGCGGCATACGCGACATGGGCGGTATCCCCGATCTCATGTTCGTGATCGACGCGAACAAGGAGGAGCTGGCGATCAAGGAAGCGAACGTGCTCGGCATCCCGGTCGTCGCGGTCCTCGATTCGAACGTCAGCCCGCAGGGCATCGCCTTCCCGGTCCCGGGCAATGACGATGCCAGCCGCGCGATCCGCCTCTATTGCGACGCGATCGCCGAGGCGGTGCTCGCCGGCAAGCAGGGCGGCGCGGCCCAGCGCGGCGAGGATATCGGCGCCCAGGACGAGCCGCCGGCGGAAGCCGCGCTGGTGGAGCCGGTGGCGGCAGAGACCGCGACGACGGACGCCGCGACCGCGGAGACAGCGGAAGGCTAAGCTTCCTCCCCTCCCGCATGCGGGGAGGGGATCGATGGGTGGGCCCGCTGAGTCTGGCCCATTCCCACCCCCAACCCCTCCCGTAAGCGGGAGGGGAGTTGAATCAAGAGGATAGAAGATATGGCTGAGATCACCGCCGCGGCCGTCAAGGAGCTGCGCGAGCGCACCGGCGCCGGCATGATGGATTGCAAGAAGGCGCTGGCCGAAACCAGCGGCGACATGGAGGTCGCGATCGACTGGCTGCGCACCAAGGGCCTCGCCGCCGCCGCCAAGAAGGCCGGCCGGGTCGCGGCCGAGGGCCTGATCGGCGTCGCCGTCCAGGGGACGATGGGCGCCGCGGTCGAGGTCAATTCGGAGACCGATTTCGTCGCCAAGAACGAGCAGTTCCAGGGCTTTGTCCGCAACGTCGCCCAGATCGCGCTGGCGACCGGCAACGACATCGACGAGCTGGGCGGTGCCCAATATCCTGGCGGCGGCACCGTCGCCGAGGCGCTGACCAACAATATCGCGACGATCGGCGAGAACCAGTCGCTGCGCCGCGCCGCCCGCGTCGAGGTGAGCGACGGCGTCGTCGTCTCCTACGTCCACAATGCGGCCGGGCCCGGCCTCGGCAAGATCGGCGTGCTCGTGGCGCTCGAGAGCGGCGCCGATAAAGCGGCGCTGGAGACGCTGGGCAAGCAGCTTGCGATGCACATCGCGGCCGCCAACCCGCTGGCGCTCACCGGCGACGAGCTGGGCGCCGAGCTGGTCGAGCGCGAGCGCGGCATCGCCACGGAGAAGGCGCGCGAATCCGGCAAGCCGGCCGAGATCGTCGAGAAAATGGTCGAGGGCGCGATGGCCAAGTTCCGCAAGGAGAACGCCTTGCTCTCGCAACTGTTCGTCATGGACAACAAGACCAAGGTCGCGGATGTGATCGCGGCCGAGGCGAAGCGGCTCGGCGCCGATATGACGCTCAAATCCTATGTCCGCTTCCAGCTCGGCGAGGGGATCGAAAAGAAGGTCGACGACTTCGCCGCCGAGGTCGCGGCGGTTTCGGGCGTTAAAAAAAACGTCGCTGAACCGGTCGGCTGAACGCCTTGGCAGGGTGGCGTGCTCTCTCTAAGGTGCGCGCTACCCGCCACCCTGACCTGAACGGACCGCCGAGCCCTATGCCGCGCCCGCGCTTCAACCGCATCCTCTTGAAGCTTTCGGGCGAGGCCCTGATGGGCGAGGGCCAGTTCGGCATCGAGCCCGAGGCGGTCGCCCGCCTGGCCGAGGAAATCCGCGCCGCCAAGGAGGGCCACGAGCTCTGCCTGGTCGTCGGCGGCGGCAACATCTTTCGCGGGCTGGCCGGCGCGGCCAAGGGCTTCGACCGGGCGAGCGCCGATTATATGGGCATGCTGGCGACGGTGATGAACGCGCTGGCACTGCAGAACGCGCTCGAGAAGATCGGCGTCGACACCCGCGTCCTCTCCGCGATCCCGATGGCCACGGTGTCCGAGCCCTATATCCGCCGCCGCGCCGTACGGCACATGGAGAAGGGAAGGGTGGTGATCTTCGCCGCCGGCACCGGCAATCCCTTCTTCACCACCGACACCGCCGCCGCCTTGCGCGCCGCCGAAATGGGCTGCGACGCTTTGTTCAAGGGCACCAGCGTGGACGGCGTCTACGATGCCGACCCCAAACAGATGCCGGATGCGAAACGTTACGATACAGTGAGTTACAACCATGTCCTTTCTGACAATCTGAAAGTGATGGACGCGACCGCGGTGGCTTTGTGCCGCGACAACAAGATCCCGATCGTCGTCTTCAACGTCCGCCAGCAGGGCAATCTCGCGCGGGTGCTCGCCGGCGACGGCATGGCGACGATCGTGCGGAGCGAGGGAGAGTGGGATGCCCGCCTATGACAAAGACGATCTGAAGCGCCGCATGCACGGCGCGGCCGAGGCGCTGAAGCACGATCTGGGCGGCCTCAGAACCGGCCGCGCGTCGACCGCTCTGCTCGATCCGATCCAGGTCGAGGTTTACGGCGCCAACATGTCGCTCAATCAGGTGGCCACCGTCTCGGTACCCGAACCGCGCTTGCTGTCCGTGCAGGTGTGGGACAAGTCGAATGTCGGCCCGGTCGAGAAAGCGATCCGCAATGCCGGCCTCGGCATCAATCCGGTCACCGACGGCACCCATATCCGCCTGCCGATCCCCGATCTCACCGAGGAGCGTCGCAAGGAGCTCGCCAAGCTGGCCCACCAATATGCCGAGAAGGCGAAGATCGCGGTCCGCAACGTCCGCCGCGACGGCATGGACGCGCTCAAGACGGACGAGAACAAGAAGGAAATCAGCCAGGACGAGCACAAAAGGCTCGACGCCGAGGTCCAGAAGCTGACCGACGACGCGATCAAGGAGATCGACGACGTCCTCGCCGCCAAGGACAGGGAAATCCTCCAGAAGTGAGCGCGGCGCCGGCCACAGCCGGTCCGGAGACGGGCACCGTTCCTCGCCATGTCGCCATCATCATGGATGGCAATGGGCGCTGGGCGAAGGCGCGCGGGCTGCCCCGGGTGGCCGGCCATCGCGCCGGTGCCGAGGCGGCGCGGCGCGCTTTGCGCGCGGCGGGCGAGGCGGGGGTGGAGTGCCTCACGCTCTACGCTTTTTCCTCGGAGAACTGGCGGCGGCCGAAGGCGGAGATTGCCGATCTCACCGGCCTGCTGCGCTTCTACGTCCAGCGCGAGCTCGACAGCCTCCATCGCGAGGGCGTCCGGCTGAAGGTGCTCGGCGATCACAATGCCTTCGAGAGCGACGTCGCGCGGATGGTCGACAACGCCATCGCCAAGACGGCCGGCAACAGCCGGATGACGCTGGCCATCGCGCTCAATTACGGCTCGCGCAACGAGCTGGTGGGCGCGGCACGGCGGCTCGCCGAGCAGGTCGCCGCGGGCGAGCTTGGCGCCGACGAGATTGACGAGGCGCGCATCGATGCCGCGCTCGACACCGGCGGGCTGCCGCCGCTCGATCTACTGATCCGCACCTCGGGCGAGCAGCGGCTTTCGAACTTCCTGCTCTGGCAGGCGGCTTATGCCGAATTGCTGTTCGTCGATACGCTCTGGCCCGATTTCGACGAACAGACGATGGCCTCGGCGCTGGCCGAATATACCCGGCGCGAGCGAAGGTATGGCGGGCTGTGAGCGACGCCGAAGATCCGATCCCGCAATCCGATCTGCCGATCCGCTTCGCCATGGGCGTGGTGATGGTCGGCGTCGCCCTGGTCGCGACGACCTTCGGCGGCTGGTGGTTCCGCGCCCTGGTCGCCGCCGCGACCGTGTTCATGCTGGTCGAATGGGCGGATATGCACAAGGTGCCGCGCCTCTGGGCCGGGATTGTGGCGGCGCTGGCGGTGGCGACGCTGCTCGGCGCGGCGGAATATCTCTACGCCGCGGCCGAACAGGTCGACGAAATTCCCGACGATCTGACCGGCGCCCTGTTCGCGGACAATTGGGTGGGCTTCGCGGCCTTTCTTGCGCCGGCAGTGATCGCGGCTGCACTGAGCCGGCGGATCGTGATGGGCTGGGGCGTGCTCTACATCGGCATTCCGGCATTCGCATTGCTCAGCCTGTCATGGGTCTGGGAAACCCTCGTGCTCTGGGTGTTCGTCGTGACCTGGGCGACCGACATCCTGGCTTATTTTGCCGGCCGGACGATCGGCGGGCCGAAGCTCGCGCCGAGGATCAGCCCGAACAAGACCTGGGCCGGCCTGATCGGCGGCATGATCGGCGCCGGGTTGGCCGGCTGGGCGATCGCGACCTGGTTCGAGATGGAGCCGCTCTTCCTCTGGATCGGGGCGCCGATGGGGCTGATTGCCCAGGCCGGCGATCTCTACGAAAGCTGGGAGAAGCGCCGCGCCGGGGTCAAGGACAGCGGCCGCCTTCTGCCCGGTCATGGCGGGGTGCTCGACCGGCTCGACGGCCTGCTAGCCGCGGCGCTGGCGACGACCCTGGTCCTGATGGCAGGGTTCTGGACCGCCTGACGATGCGCAGTGTCACCATCCTCGGCGCGACCGGCTCAGTCGGTCGCTCGACCCTCGACCTGATCGAGCGCAACCGCGAGCGGTTCGAGATCGTCGCGCTGACCGCGCGCAGGGATATCGATGGGCTGATCGAGCTGGCCACCCGATTCCAGCCGCGCCGGGCGGTGATCGGCGACGAAGCGCACCTGCTGCGCCTTCGCGACGCGCTGGCGGGAACGGACGTCGAGGCCGTGGGCGGCGAGGGGGCGATCGTCGAGGCGGCCGCCATGGGCGCCGACTGGATGATGGCGGCGATCGTCGGCACGGCCGGGCTGCGCCCGGTGATGCGGGCACTGGAGAGCGGACAGATCGTCGCGCTCGCCAACAAGGAGGCCCTCGTCTCGGCGGGCGCCCTGATGACCGAGGCCGCCCGCCGCCACGGCGCGACCCTGCTGCCCGTCGATTCCGAGCATAATGCGATCTTCCAGTGCCTGCATGCCGACCGGCTCGAGACGGTGCGCCGGATCGTGCTCACCGCGAGCGGTGGCCCGTTCCGCAGCTGGCCGCTGGAGCGGATACGCACCGCGACGCCGGCGGAGGCCGTCGCCCATCCCAATTGGTCGATGGGCGCCAAGATCTCGGTCGACAGCGCGACGCTGATGAACAAGGGGTTGGAGCTGATCGAGGCCTTCCATCTCTTCCCGGTCGGTGTCGAGCGGCTGGAAGTCGTCGTCCATCCGCAATCGATCGTCCACAGCCTGGTCGAATATGTCGATGGCTCGCTGCTCGCCCAGTTGGGGCCGCCGGACATGCGGGTGCCGATCGCCTACACGCTTGCCTGGCCGGAGCGGATGGAGACGCCCTGCCAGCGGCTTGATTTGGCCGCGGCCGGCCGGCTCGATTTCGAGGCGCCCGATTTGGGACGCTTCCCGGCGCTGGCGCTCGCCAAGGCTGCCCTGGCGGAGGGTGGGGCGAAGCCGGCCATCCTCAACGCGGCCAATGAGATAGCGGTCGCATCCTTTCTTGAATGTCGGATCGGTTTCCTTGATATCGCGACATTGGTCGGCGAGGTGCTGGCCGGCTACGCACCTGGGGCGCCGGGGTCGATCGACGCCGTGCTGGAGATCGACCGGGAGGCCCGTCGGGCGGCCACCGACCTCATAGGAAAGTTCGCGCATTGAGCAGCCCCGGTTTCATCTACACGGTCATCGCCTTCTTCCTGGTCATCGGGCCGCTGATCTTCATCCACGAGATGGGCCATTACCTCGCCGGCCGCTGGTTCGGGGTGAAGGCGGAGACCTTCTCGATCGGCTTCGGCCGCGAGATCCTCGGCTGGACCGACAAGATCGGCACGCGCTGGAAGGTCGGCTGGCTGCCCCTGGGCGGCTACGTGAAGTTCGCCGGCGACATGAACCCGGCCTCGACGCCGAGCGACGAGTGGCTGGCGCTGCCCGCCGAGGAGCGTTCGAAGACATTCCAGGCGAAGCCTGTCTGGCAACGCTTCATCATCGTCGCGGCAGGGCCGGCGGTGAACTTCCTGTTCGCGATCCTCGTTTATATCATCCTGTTCGCCAGCTACGGCCAGCTCCAGACACCGCCGGTCGCGGCAGGGATCAGGGCGGGAAGCGCCGCGCAAGCGGCGGGCTTCCAGGCCGGAGACCGGGTGCTGCGGATCGACGGCGGCGAAATTGGCCGCTTTGAGGACATGATCACCTATATCGGGATCCGGCCGGGCCAGCCAATGCGGTTCGATATCGAACGCGGCGGTCGGCCGCTGACGCTCAACGTGACGCCGCGCGTCGACGTCCGACGCGATCGCTTCGGCAACGAGGGCAGGGTTGGTGTTATCGGACTGGAACGACCGCCGGTGGAAGTCGTCAGTCTTCCGGCGCATCGGATCGTCGGAGCGGCCATCGTCGAAACCGGAGAGACGGTGCGGATGATGGTGACGACGCTCGGTCAATTGATCCGTGGCGAGCGCTCGCTGCAGGAAATGGGCGGCCCATTGAAGATCGCCCAGTTTTCCGGCCAGCAGGCCAGTCTTGGCTGGCTCTATTTCATTCAGTTCATGACCCTGATTTCAATTAATCTGGGATTCATCAACCTCTTGCCAATCCCGTTGCTGGATGGCGGGCACCTGCTGTTCTACACGATTGAGGGAGTGAGGCGAAAGCCACTCAGGCCCGAGGCCCAGGAATGGGCGTTCCGGACCGGGCTGGCCGTGCTGCTGGCGCTGATGATCTTCGTTACCTTCAACGACTTGGCCTCTTTTGGGCTCTTTACCGGGCTAGGTGGGTTGATCGGGTGACGATGATCGGGCAGGGCGGACGCCGACAGGGAGCATGGCTGGCCTCGCGCGCCGGCCTCACTATCCATAAGGGCGGAATGCGTGACTTCGATTGAGGCTTTTCCGAAGCGTCGGCGGCTGTGCGCGGCACTTCTGGTCGGAACCATGCTCGGCGGGTTCACGACCTCCGCTTTCGCCCAGACCCAGCCGGCGCCGGCCCCGCCTGTTGCGCAGGTGACGCCGCCGCCGGTCGTGCCGCAGCGGACGATCCGCACGATCACGGTCACCGGCAACCAGCGGCTCGAGCCGGACACGGTTCTCTCCTACACGGCGCTCCGCCCCGGCGAGCCCTATGATCAGGAGCGGCTCGACGGCGCGCTGAGGGACCTCTACGCGACCGAACTTTTCGCCGACGTACAGATCGCCGGCGCCGACACCGGCGACCTTGTCGTCCAGGTGCGCGAGAACCCGGTGATCAACCGCATCGTGCTGGAGGGCAATCGCCGCCTGAAGGACGACAAGATCCAGCCCGAGATCCGGCTTGCGCCGCGCCAGATCTTCACTCGCAGCCGGGTGCGCGCGGACGTCGCCCGGATCATCGAGCTTTACCGGCGTCAGGGCCGCTATGCCGCCCGCGTCGAGCCGCAGATCGTGCAGCTCGACCAGAACCGCGTCGACGTGGTGTTCGAGATCAACGAGGGGCCGCGCTCCCGAGTCCGCCAGATCAACATCATCGGCAATGAGCAATTCGGCGACGGCCAGCTGATCGGCGAGATGGCCACAAGGGAAGCCAACTGGAACCCCCTCAGGGGCAACACGACCTACGATCCCGATCGGCTCGCCTTCGACCAGCAGAAGCTGCGCCAATTCTACCTGACCCAGGGCTATGCCGATTTCCGCGTCGTCTCGGCGGTCGCCGAGCTGACCCCGGACAGGCGCGACTTCATCATCACCTATGTGATCGAGGAAGGGCAGCGTTACCGGTTCGGCAATGTCGCCGTGGAGAGCGACATTCGCGACTTCAGCGCCGACGCCCTGCGGGCCCGGCTGCCGATGCGGACCGGCGATTGGTACAATGCGCGCCAGGTCGAGGACACGGTAACCAGTCTGAACGAGCTGGCCGGTCTGTTCGGCTACGCCTTCTCCGACGTGCGACCGCAGTTCACCCGCAACCGCGAGCAGCTCACGATGGACGTGCAGTTCCGGGTCGCGGAGACGCCGCGCGTCTATGTCGAGCGCATCGACATTCAGGGCAACACCAACACCCACGACGAGGTCATCCGCCGCGAGTTCCGTCTCGCCGAAGGCGACGCCTTCAACAATATCCGCGTCCGCCGATCACGCGACCGCATCCAGTCGCTGGGATTCTTCCAGGACAATCTCGAGATCCGCCAGGAGCAGGGCTCGGCGCCCGACCGGGTCGTGCTCGGCGTCGATGTGCAGGAGCGGGCGACCGGCGAGCTGCAATTGTCGGCCGGCTTCTCGAGCATCGAGCGATTCCTGCTCAGCCTGTCGATCCGTCAGCGCAATTTCAGGGGCCGGGGCCAGGAGCTGCGCGCGGGCGTCAACTGGTCGACCTATTCGCGGTCGGCCGAGCTCGGTTTCACCGAACCTTACCTGTTCGACCGCAATATCGCGGTGGGCTTCGACCTGTTCCGGCGCGATCTTAACAGCTTCAACTTCATCGGCAGCCAGCGCACGACCACTTTCGAGCAGGTTTCGACCGGCGGACAGGTCCGCGTCGGCGTGCCGTTGACCGAGAACATCTCGCTCGCGCTGCGCTACGGCCTCAACTATGATGAGGTCGGGCTCAATCCGGACCTCTATTTCAGCGATCCCGACGGGACCGGGCCGCTGCCCGCCGCCTGCGATCCGCTGATCGCCGGACGCTATCTGTGCGATTCAATCGGCAACCGGCTGACCTCGAGCATCGGCTATTCAATCCTCTACAGCACGCTCAACAATTCGATCCGTCCAACCAGGGGCATGCGGGCCCTGCTCAGCCAGGATTTCGCCGGCCTCGGCGGCGACGTGCGTTACTTGCGCACGCGGCTCAGCGCCGCCCGCTACTGGACGATCTTCAACAATTTCATTTTCTCGATCAGCGCCGAAGGCGGCTACATCCACAGCTTCGAGGACGGCACCCCGACGATCGACCCGGTTCGGCTGACCGACCGCTTCTTCCTCGGTAGCCCGCAGATCCGCGGCTTCGACATTCGCGGCGTCGGCCCGCGCGTACAACGCGTCCCTTATGTCGTCGAGCGCGACGCGACCACGGGCGCGCCGACCAGCTTTACGTTGTCGACCGATCCGCAGCAACTCACCGATGACGCGGTCGGGGGCCGGGCCTATTACCTGGCCCGCGCCGAGCTCGAAAGTCCGTTGGGCGCGGCGGTCCGCGATCTTGGGCTCAGGCCGTCCGTGTTCGTCGATATCGGCGCTGTGTTCGGCGTC
>NZ_JBQTIN010000074.1:0-10653 GCF_052388015.1 Sphingosinicella sp. | reverse complement strand
GCGCGCCTGGCGCGTATGACGCTCATGCGATCGAGGTGCTGGAGGGGCTGGAGCCCGTCCGGCGGCGGCCCGGCATGTATATCGGCGGCACCGACGAGCGGGCGCTGCACCATCTCGCCGCCGAGGTGCTGGACAACAGCATGGACGAGGCGGTGGCCGGCCATGCGACGCGGATCGAGATGGTGCTGGAGGCGGCGGAGGGCGCGGCGGGGCGGCTCACCGTCGCCGACAACGGCCGCGGCATGCCGGTCGACGAGCACCCGAAGTACCCCGGCAAGTCGGCGCTCGAAGTGATCATGACCATGCTGCATTCGGGCGGCAAGTTCAGCGACAAGGCCTATGCGACCTCGGGCGGCCTGCACGGCGTCGGCGTCTCGGTGGTCAACGCGCTCTCGGTCGACACCGAGGTGGAGGTGGCGCGGGACAAAAAGGTCTGGCGCCAGACCTTCTCGAAGGGCTTGCCGACCTCTCCGCTGGAGGCGGTCGGCGCCACGCAAAATCGCCGCGGCACCAGTGTCGCCTTCACGCCGGACGCGGAGATTTTCGGCGAGGACGCGCGGTTCAAGCCGGCGCGGCTCTACCGGCTGGCGCGCTCCAAGGCCTATCTGTTCGCCGGCGTCGAGATTCGCTGGAAATGCGATTCCTCGCTGATCTCCGACGACACGCCGGCGGAGGCGGTGTTCCAGTTCCCCGGCGGCCTCGCCGATCATCTGCGCGAGCAGATCGAGGGCAAGGAGCTGGCGACCTCGACGCCGTTCACCGGCAAGCATGAGTTCGCGAACGGGCAGGGCTCGGTCGAATGGGCGGTCGCCTGGCCGCTCTGGGGCGAGGGCTCGGCCTCCTATTATTGCAACACCATCCCGACGCCGGACGGCGGCACGCATGAGCAGGGGCTGCGGCACGCCCTCACCAAGGGGCTGCGCGGCTTCGCCGAGCTGATCGGCAACAGGAAGGCGAAGGACATCCAGGCCGAGGACGTCACCAACGGCGCCGAGATCATGCTCTCCGTCTTCATCCGCGACCCGCAATTCCAGAGCCAGACCAAGGACCGGCTGACCTCGCCCGACGCGGCGCGGCTGGTCGAGGCGGCGGTGCGCGATCATTTCGACCATTATCTCGCCGATCATATGGAGCGGGGGCGGGCCCTGCTCGGCTTCGTGCTCGAACGGATGGACGAGCGGCTGGCGCGCCGCGCCGAGCGCGAGATCAAGCGCAAGACCGCGACCTCGGGGCGCAAGCTGCGCCTGCCCGGCAAGCTCACCGATTGCGCCAATGACGATCCGGCGGGGACCGAGCTCTTCATCGTCGAGGGCGACAGCGCCGGCGGATCGGCCAAGCAGGCGCGGGACCGCAAGACGCAGGCGATCCTGCCCATTCGCGGCAAGATCCTGAACGTCGCCGCCGCCACCGCCGACAAGATCCGCGCCAACAGCGAGATCGCCGATCTGATCCAGGCGATCGGCTGCGGCACGCGTGAGCGCTGCAACCCGGACGATATCCGCTACGAACGGATCATCATCATGACCGACGCCGATGTCGACGGCGCCCATATCGCGACCCTGCTGATGACCTTCTTCTTCCAGGAGATGCCGGAGCTGGTCCGCCGCGGGCATCTCTATCTCGCCCAGCCGCCTCTCTACCGGCTCGCGGCCGGCGGCAATATCGCCTACGCCCGCGACGAGGCGCATCGCGCGAAGCTGGAAGCGACCCAATTCAGGGGCAAGAAGGTCGAGGTCTCGCGCTTCAAGGGCCTCGGCGAGATGAACCCCGGCCAGCTCAAGGAAACCACGATGGACCCGAAGTCACGCGGGCTCATCCGGATCACCCTGCCGCAGGACCCGGAGGACCGGTTCGCGGTCAAGGAGAGAGTCGATCAATTGATGGGCCGGAACCCGGAATACCGCTCACACTTCATCCAGACGCGCGCCGCCGAGCTGAACGAGGAAGAGATCGACGCATGAGCCGACCGAGGCCCCGCCCCGCGCCGCCCAAGGCGCATCTCTGGACGATCGGCCGCGCCTCGATCGTCGGCATCGTCACCGGGCTGGCGGCGGTGCTGATGGTGAGCTTCCGCGATCCACGCGACGTCGGGCTCTATCCTTATGCCGCCCTGCTGGCGCTGACCGCCTTCTGCGGCGCCTCGGTGCTGTGGATCACCGCCTTCGACATGCGCGAGCGTGGCACCAGCGGCCGGATGCGGCCGGTCAGGACGTTCGACATCGCGGTCGGCCTCGGCCTGCTCGCACCTTCGCTCTACGCCTTCTGGCGGATTTCCGGCCCGCTCGGCCTATAAGGCCGGCGCATCCTCGCGGGCGAGCGCGGCCTCCACCATCCGCTCCCAGACCGCCGTGTCGCCCACCGCCGCCATCGCCTCGTCCGGCTCGCGCAGCGTGCGCAGGATCGAAAGCGCGTCCGGGCGATAATCGGGCCAGACGCGGTCGACGACGTCGCCGGCCGAGGGGTCGCTGCCGTCCGCGTTGCTGCTGACGATCCGCCCGGCGATCACCCGCGCGATCCGCTCGACGATATCCGTATTCGAAACCGGCATCTTCACATCTCCTCACAAATCGGTCTGGTGACGTAACGGTGGAGCGCGGCTTCGGTTTCGCCTAGCGCTGCGGCATGACGCGCCTGCTCCTCGCCCTGCTCGCCATCCTCGTCTTCGCTCAACCCGCTGTTGCGCAGCCGGCCGATCCGGCGCTGCGCGCCCAGGCCGAGCGCGTCGTCACGCTGCTGCGGGGCCAAGGCGATCCAGCGGCCCTGTTCAGCCCCGCTTTTCTGGCCCAGGTGCCGGCGGACCGGGTGCGGGCGATCGCCGCGCAGCTCACCGGCCAATATGGCGCGGTGCGCGCCCTGGCCGCGCTCGACGCCCAGTCGGCGACGGCGGGGACTTTGCGCGTCGATTACGAGCGCGCCGTGGTGACGATCACCGTCCAGATCGCGCCCGCGCCGCCGCATCTGATCAACGGTCTGCTGGTCACCAATGTCGAGATGCGCGGCGACACGATGACGGCGGTGCTGGCCGAGCTGCGCGCCCTGCCCGGCCAGACCGGGCTCGCTATCGCCCGCCTCGGCGACGGGCCGCCTGTCCTAGTCGCCAGCCACGAGCCCGATCGACCGCTTGCGATCGGCTCGACCTTCAAGCTCGTCATCCTCGCCGAACTGAGCCGCCAGGTTCGCGCCTGCCAGCGGCGCTGGAGCGATGTCGTGCCGCTCGACCGCCGCTCCATCCCCACCGGCGCGCTGCAGAATTGGCCGGCCGGCGCGCCGCTCACCCTGCACACGCTGGCGGCGATGATGATCTCGGTCAGCGACAACACGGCGACCGACACCCTGCTCCATCTGCTTGGCCGCGAGACCGTCGAGCGGATGATGACGACATTGGGCTTCGCCGCGCCGGGCCGCAACCGGCCGTTCCTGTCGACGCTGGAAATGGCGGCGATCAAGGCCGGCGGCGAGCCGGCCATCGCCGCCTGGCGCGCGGCGGACGAGGCGGGGCGCCGGCGGCGGCTCGCCGCTTATACAGCGGCGGATGCGGCGCGGATCGACACCACGCTCTTCGCCGGCAATCCGATCGCGCTCGATATCGAATGGTTCGCGTCGCCCAGCGACCTGGTCCGCGTCATGGACTGGCTGCGGCGCGAGGGCGACGAGAGCGCGCGGGCAATTCTGACGATCAACCCGGCGCTCGCCCCGGCCTTGCGCGGCAACCTGGCCTATGTCGGCTACAAGGGCGGGTCGGAGTCGGGCGTGCTCAACCTCACCTGGCTGATCCGCACCCGCGCCGGTGAATGGCTCGTCGCCACCTCGAGCTGGAACAATCCGGCCGCGCCGGTCGAGGAAAGCCGGCTGATCGGCCTGATGGCGCGCGCCATCCGCCTGGCCTCCGGCGGACAGCCTTAACCGCTTGTTCGCCGCTTTTCGCTAGAAGATGGCTCCCTATTCACTGCGGGAGCCGTGGCATGGCGAGCGCGTCCTTCGGCCGCAAAGGCCTTTCCGCCGACGTCGTCGGCCAGCCGGCACGGCGCCGGGCCCAGTTCGGTCAGGCCGGAGCCGCGCCTGCCGATGTCGCTTCCGCCGATCCCGTCGCCGACCGGCGCGCCGCCTTTCTCGCCGCCGAGCGCGCGCGGGCGGCGGACCTCGATCATGCCGGCGACGGTGAAGCGCCCACCGCCACTGCCGGCCGAACCAAAACGATCATCGTCGGCGGGAAATCGCTGGGCACCGCCTATGTGCTGTGGTTCTTCCTCGGCGGATTCTCCGCCCACCGTTTCTATCTCGGCACGCCGCTGACCGCGATCGCGCAGGTCGCGCTCTGGTATGTCAGCCTGATGGTCTTCATGGCCGGCAATGCCGGCGCCTTCTACCCGCTGACCCTCGGCTGGCTGTGGATCCTCGGCGACATCTTCTTCATCCCGAAACTCCGCAACGCCGCCAATGAGAAAGCGCGGCAACGGGCGGAGCGGATCGAGCTGGCACTCACCTCGTGAATCGTCCTTTTTTTACAATGAAACTAAAAGTTATATATTGACATCTTCTTTGCGAGAGCGCACGAGTCGCCCCAGAACGGAGACTCGGCATGAATTACGATCGCCAATTCCAGAACGAGCATAATGGCCCTCTTCGCGCTGAAGTGCGAACGCGCCTGACGAAGATCAAGGACGGACGGAACTGGACGCTCGCGGAGCTCGGAGAAGAGCTCGGATTTTCAGGAGCGTTTGTTAGTCAAATTCTCAACGAAAAAAATCCTGCGCGGGTTCGTTCCAAACACATGGGAAGAATCGGTGACGTGCTGAAGCGTCTTGAAGGCACTGGTCAAATCACCGCCACGGAGACCACAACGGCCTCTAAGGGAGAATCATCCGTCCGCTCGGAGTCGCTGGCTGAGCTGGTGCGGGCAGCTCACAAGCTGGGGTTTTCAGTGGAGTTTAAGCCGCTCAGTATTTGATCAGCTCGTAACCGCGGGCGCGATCAGCGGGAAACGGGGGATATCCACGGCGAAGCGCTCTCCGTCCGCGCCGACCATGAAATAACGGCCCTGCATCGATCCAGTCGGAGTCGGCAGCGGGCAGCCCGAAACATAATCGAACGCCGCGCCGGGCTCGATCACCGGCTGCTCGCCGACCACGCCCTCGCCGCGCACCTCGTTGCGGCCGCCGCGGCCGTCCGAAATGATCCATTCGCGGGTGAGCAGCTGCACCGGCCGGGAGCCTCCATTCTCGATCCGGATATGATAGGCCCAGAACCAGTGGCCGCGCGCCGGCTCCGACTGCTCGGGCAGGAAGCTCACCGAGACGCGGACGATGACGTCGCCGGTGCGGGCGGAATGGGGGAACAAGGCGTCCACGCGAAGGCTTCTGTGAGCGACGTCGCGCGTGGTCAATCGGAAAGCGATTTCAGCCCGCCATCCGGGCGAGCCGCGCGACCAGCCGCTCGCGCGCGGCCAGGACCTCGGCGCGGCGATCGACGAGCACGTCGCGCGCCAGCGCCGCGCCGCTGATCCTCAGCCCCTCGCCCACCGCCGTATCGTCGACCGCGCCGCCTGCGCGCAAGACCGGCGGCAAGGACAGAAGACGTTCCTCGTCCAGCCCATAGCCGAGCTGGCCGAGCAGCAGCAGCTCGTAGCGGACCAAAGCCGCCGCCCAGCCGCGTGCGCTCGGCGCCGCCTCGATCGCGTCGAGCAGACCCGCCAGCCCCGCATGGAGCGCGGGATAAGGCTGACCTTCGGGCAAGGCGGCGGCGGTGAGCGCCGCGGCCCATTCGATCCCGGCGGCGGCGAGCGGCTCGGCGAACAGATGGGCGCGGCTGTGAATCAGTTCCACATCGAGCTGGGCGAGCTGCGCGTCGGTGCGGGCGCGGAACGCCGCCTGCACGACATTGCCCGGCGCCAGCACCGGCCGCAGGCGCCGCGACCGGCCGCCGCGCACATAGCCCGCCTGCAGCCCGTCCGCCGGGGTCAGCGCCCGCGCGATCGCCCCATGCTCGCCATGGGCGCGCACCGCGACGATGATGGCCTCGCACTCGATCCGCATCGGCCGTCAGCCCTTCGGCCGTCGCGGGCGCTGCTTCGCCGAGATCGACTTGATGATCAGCCGCTGGGGCGCGGTCGGATCGATCGGCCAGTCGGTGAGCGCAAGCGCCTCGTCGATCAGCGCCTGGATGCGCGGGTCGTCGGACGCCTCCGGCGTGTGGAGCCGTACATTGCGGACGCGGCTGCCGTCGCCCTTCAGCAGGCGGTGCGGATCGGCGAGCTGGGCGCCCCACAGGAAGCAGAGCGTCACCCATCGCGGCATCACCGCCAGCGAGAGGATTGCCTCGCCGGCCTTCTCGCTGCGGCCGAAGCCGATCGCGAGCGCATTGTAATTGTCGTAGACGAGGATTTGCGCGCCCGGGACGCGTGCCTTCATTTTCTCCAGCAACGCGCGTGTCAGGGCCGCCGCTTCGGGCGTGAACTTGTCGATAAACGAGTCGAGCTGGCGCTGGGCATCGTCCATCGCCGCCTTATAGCGCGACGAACGCCTTGCCGCCCATCGCCGATTGGGATTACGGTTGCGGTCCGGGCAGCGTCGAAAGCGTCCGGAGATCCGGGGGGATGATGCGGTTCCGGAGGGCTGCGCCGCGGGCGCTTATTGTCGCCGTTGGGCTTGTCATCCTGGTGCTGACGCTCGGCTCCAACCTGTTGTTCGGCGGCATGACCACGACGGTCGAGCGCAACCAGATCGAGCTGATGCGTTCGATCATCGCCTTCAACATCGAAGGTGCGGGAGCGAACGCGCTGGCGCGGGCCGAGATGACGGCGTCCGACCCGCTGGTGCGCGAGCTGCTGGCGCGGCGGGACCGGCCCGGCCTGCTCGCCCACACCCTGCCGATGTTTCTCGAGCAGCGCGACAAATATGGCGTCGACCAGGTCCAGTTTCACCTCGCCCCCGCGACCTCCTTCCTTCGCCTCCAGGCGCCGGAACGGCACAGCGACGATCTCAGCCGCTTCCGGCCGATGGTCGTGGCGGTGAACCGTGAGCGGACCGCGCGGCGTGGCGTCGCGGTGGCCTCGACCGGTCCGGCGGTGTTCGGCGTCGCCCCGGTCCGCGATCCGGCCGGCAATCATGTCGGCAGCGTAGAGTTCGGGCTCGATTTCGGCGCTTTGCTCGACCGGCTGAAGGCAGCCTACGGGCTCGAGCTCACTCTGTTCATCGATGAGGGGCCGCTGCGCACCTACGCCCGCGGCATCCGGCCGGGCGTGATCAGCGAGCAGAACCGGGTCGGCACAACGATGCGGCTGCACTCGACCAACTGGACGCTGATGCAGGACCTCGTGAACGGCGACGACCTGCGCATCCATGACGAGACGCGCGACTGGGTCCGCGACGCCGGCGGGACATCCTATGGCGTCGTCCTCTATCCGCTGCGCGACGGATCGGGCCAGACCTTGGGCGCGATCGCAGTGGCGAGGAGCTTCGAATCCACGCGCGGCGCGGCCGGGCGCTCGAACGTGCTGCAGATCCTGTTCGCGTTGCTCGGCTTCGTGGCGCTTGTGGGTGTCATCCTGATCGTCGTGCGCGGCTATCTGGTGCGGCCGCTGGCCGCGATCACCGCGCGCTTCGCGACCGTTGGCACGGACGAGCGGCCCGAGCCGGACGAGGACGACCGTTTCCTTGCCGAGGAGATGCAGGCGCTGGCCGAGGAGCATCGCCGGATCGCCGACCTGGTCGAGGGGAAGAGAAAGCGGTGAGCCGGCTGCTCGCCTTGCTGCTCCTGCTCCTGGCGGCCGCCCCCGCGACGGCACAGGCTCCGGCGGCCTCGCCGCCGACGCCAACGGCCGCGCCTCCGGCCACGACGCCCTCCCCAGCCCCGGCCGCTCAGCAGGCGCGGGCGCTGACCGCGCTGCCGCTCGACAGCGGACTGCCCGTCGTCGTCCGCGCCGGCCTGGGCTTCGGGCATGTCGAGGCGATCGACGAGAATGAGGAGGCCTTCACCGCGACGGTCGATCTTCGCCTGCAATGGACCGACCTTCGGCTGCGCTATCCGGCGGAGGAGACGCCGGCCGGCTATCGCGAATGGCGCGGACCGGCGGTGGATGCGCAGCTGGCGACGATATGGAGCCCCGAAATCGGCCTCGCCAACATGCGCGGCGAGCCGAGCCGGCAGAGCCGCAGCCTGAGGCTCTTTCCCGACGGGCGGGTGGAGCTGCTGCGCCGCGTCTCGGCAACCTTCGCGGCGCCGCTCGACGTCCGACGCTTTCCGTTCGACCGGCAATATCTGGCGGTCGAGCTGGTCTCCGAGGACGAGACCGCGAACCAGGTTGCCCTCGACTACCGGCAGGACGATCTCGCCTTCAGCCGCGCCGATCCGGCGATCGAGATCCCCGGCTGGGACCTCGGCGTGGTGACGCTGACCCGCGATCCGCTGCCCGGCTGGTATGGCGAGAGCTACGCGCGGCTGCGCGTCGCGCTGGAGGTCGACCGGCGGGCGCTGCAGACCGTGCCCGGCCTGTTCGTGCCATTGCTCGCCTCGCTGCTGATCCCGTTGCTCGGCACCTGGCTCAACGAGCTGCGCAACGGCGAGTTCGAGATCGAGGCGTTCGAGTTCATCAATATCATGATCGGCGGGCTGTTCGCGGTGATCGCGCTCAGCTTCACCGTCTATTCGGAGCGCAGCATCCTCGCCTCGGGGGTCAACACGATATCGATGCTGTTCGCGTTGAACTTCGCGGCGCTGGCGGTCGCCATCCTCATCAATGTGAGCATCGTGCATTTCAGCGCGGTGCGCAGGGTCGCGGGCCGGCACGTCCAGCATGAGAGCTTCCTCTTCATTTTCTGGGCGCTGCCGGTGACGGTCGCCGCCTGCGCCGCTGCCCTGATCCTGATCGCCGCCGCCTGACCGGCTTTCCGCGGCCAGGCGGACTGCCTAAGTGAGCCGCGACATGCATCGCGCCTGCGTCATCGTGATGAACTCCGCGCTCGGCCCGCTCGACTATCGCGTGCCGGAGGGGATGGCGGTCGAGCCCGGAGCGATCGTCGCCGCGCCTTTGGGACCGCGCCAGCTGGTCGGCGTGGTCTGGGAGCCGGAGCGGTTGCCGACGACGGAGGTCGAGGCGGGCCGGCTGCGACCGCTAATCCACGCTTTCGACGTGCCCCCGATCCACGCACCGCTCAGGCGGCTGATCGAATGGACCGCGGATTATTATCTCTCGCCGCTCGCCAGCGTGCTCCGTATGGCCCTGCCCTCCTCCGGCGCGCTGGAGGGCGCGCGCTCGATCACCGAATATCGCGCCACCGGCGATGTTCCTGACCGGCTGACCCCGCAGCGCGCCCAGGCGCTGGAGCGGATCGGCGAGCGACAGGGGCTGATCGGCGAGCTGGCGACCGTCGCGGGCGTGTCGGACGGGGTGGTCCGCGGCCTCGTCAAGGCGGGTGCGATCGAGCCGGTCGAGGTTTCGATCGACGATCCCTATCCCGACCCCGATCCCGATTTCGCGCCGCCCGCGCTGGAGCCGGCCCAGGCGGACGTCGCCGCAACTTTGCGCGAAGCGGTGGCCGGTGCCGCCTTCGCCCCCTTCCTGCTCGACGGCGTCACCGGATCGGGCAAGACAGAGGCCTATTTCGAGGCGGTCGCCGAGGCCGTTCGGCATGGCGGACAGGCGCTCGTCCTGCTCCCCGAAATCGCGCTCACCGAGCCTTTCCTGAAGCGTTTCGCCGCCCGCTTCGGCTGCGACCCCGTGCCCTGGCATTCGGGCCTCAGGCAATCGCAGCGCCGGCGCGCCTGGCGGGCCATCGCCAGCGGCGAGGCGCGGGTCGTGGTCGGGGCGCGCTCGGCTTTGTTCCTGCCTTACGCGAAGCTCGGCCTGATCGTGGTCGACGAGGCGCATGAGGCGAGCTTCAAGCAGGAGGAAGGCGTTCAGTACCACGCCCGCGACGCGGCGGTGATGCGCGGCCATTTCGAGGGCATCCCGGTCGTCCTCGCTTCGGCCACGCCGGCGATCGAGACCCGCACCATGGTCGAGAGCGGCACCTATCGCGAGCTCCGCCTGCCCGACCGCTTCGGGGGCGCAAAGCTGCCCGACATGGCGGCGCTCGACCTGCTCAAGGACCCGCCGCCGCGCGGTCGCTGGCTGGCGCCGACCCTGGTCGTGGAGCTGGAGGCAAATCTCGAAGCCGAAGAGCAGTCACTGCTGTTCCTCAACCGCCGCGGCTACGCGCCGCTCACCCTCTGCCGCCATTGCGGCTTTCGCTGCCAATGCCCCAATTGCCCCGCCTGGATGGTCGAGCACCGCTTCACGCATCGGCTCGCCTGTCACCAGTGCGGCCATGTCATGCCCGCGCCGCAGGCCCGCCCGGAAGGCGGCGAGGAGGACAGCCTCGTCGCCTGCGGCCCCGGCGTCGAGCGGATCGCCGACGAGGTGGCGGCCCTGTTCCCGGACGCGCGGACCGCTGTCGTGACCTCGGACACAATCTGGTCGCCGGCCAAGGCGGCGGAGTTCGTCGCGCGGATGGAGGCCGGCGAGATCGACATCGTCATCGGCACTCAGCTCGTCACCAAGGGCTATCACTTTCCCAACCTGACTTTGGTCGGGATCGTCGATGCCGATCTCGCCCTTTCCGGCGGCGACCTGCGCGCCGCCGAGCGGACTTTCCAGCAGATCCGCCAGGCCGCGGG